>JBBSII010000033.1:0-14034 GCA_038232175.1 Thermomicrobiales bacterium | reverse complement strand
TGGCTCTGCCACCTGCTGGGTCTGGATCGCGGTCATCACGCGCGTCTGAACGCCCATCTTCTCCAGCGACTCCTGAAGCGCGAGCGCGTTGATGATCGTCCCGAGCATCCCCATGTAGTCAGCGGTTGCGCGGTCCATGCCGAACCGTTCCGCGTCCCGGCCGCGCCAGAAATTGCCGCCACCGACGACAATCGCCATCTGGAGCGCGCCATCATCGACCGCATCGCGCACTTCGGCAGAGAGGCCCTGCACGACGGCGGGGTCGATGTTCCGCCCGCCGCTCCCCTCGAACGCTTCGCCGCTGAGTTTGAGCAATACCCGCCGATACTTCGATTCCACCATCCGGGTTGCCCTCTCCTACTCTTCGCGCCGCCCGCTTGCACACAATGACGGCGAGGGTTTGTGCTCCCCGCCGTCACCCATTCCCCGCCGTTACGCCCCGGTCGCGTCGTCGTTCGTGTCGCTATAGTCGCCCACGACCGCTTCGCCGAGTTCGTAGCGGGTGAACCGGCGCACGACGATGTTCTCGCCGAGCTTGCCGATCGCCTCGTTAATCATGCCGCCGATCGTCTTCTTCGGGTCGCGCACAAACGGCTGCGCGAGGAGCACCATCTTACGATCTACTTCCTCATCGGAGCCGTCGTGAATCCGCCGCTCGCGCGCCCGGATCTCCTCCGGCATTTCGTCCGCGCGGATGTACTCCGGCATCATGCCAACGATGTGCTGCGCGATGTCGCGCCCAAGCTGCTGGAAGTCGTCCGTGCGGGCGACGAAGTCCGTCTCGCAGTTCAACTCAAGCAGCACGCCGATGCGCCCGCCGTGGATGTACTGAAAAATCAGACCCTGATTGGCCGCGCGGCCCGCCTTCTTCGAAGCGGACGCCATGCCCTGCTTACGCAGATATTCCTCGGCCAGGCCCATATCGCCATTCGTGGCTTCCAGCGCGCGCTTGCAGTCCATGATACCCGCGCTGGTTTGCTCGCGAAGCATCTTGATTTTGTCCATCATACTATCGCTCAACGGGTCATGCCCCTTTCACTCTGCGATCGTTTCATCTCCGCGAGGTTATGCGCGTGCGGTGTCACCCTTTTCCGCCATCGCGGCGTCGAGGTCCTCGGCGTCGAGTTCATATTGCTGCTGCGGCTCTTCTTTCCGCGCGGTGGCGGCGTAGTACTGCCCGCGGCCTTCGAGCGCGGCGTCCGCCATCGACTTCGTCAGTAGCCGCACGGAGCGAATCGCGTCGTCGTTGGAGGGGATCACGTAGTCCACGACATCCGGGTCGGAGTTCGTGTCCACCATCGCGATGATCGGGATTTCCAACCGGCTCGCTTCCTTGACGGCGAGGTCCTCACGGCGCGGGTCGATGATGAAGACCGCCTCCGGCAGGCGCGTCATGCCGCGCATCCCGCCGATGGTCTTCTCCAATTTCTCCTTCTCGCCCTCGATGCTCGTCTGCTCCTTCTTCGGCAGTTGGTAGAGCGCGCCGCTGCTCTCCATCCCCTCGATCTCACCGAGGCGGCGCAACCGCGCGCGGATCGTCACGAAGTTCGTCAGCGTGCCGCCCATCCAGCGGCGGTTGACGTAGTTCATCCCGGCGCGGCTCGCCTCCTCGGCGATGATCTCCTGCGCCTGCTTCTTCGTGCCGACGAAGAGCACCCGCCCGCCGTGCGCAGTGATGCCGGTGACGAACTCCTGTGCGTGGCGCAGCCCCTCGGCGGTCTGCTGCAGGTCGATGATGTGAATGCCGTTGCGCTCGCTGAAGATGAACGGGCGCATCTTCGGGTTCCATCGCTTCGTCTGGTGCCCAAAGTGCACGCCGGATTCGAGCAGCTGACGCATCAGCGCCATCGTGCTCTCGGTGTCATACTGCGTGTGCATCGCCGTTGCCATGCCAGGTCCTCCTGCTGTGGTTGTTGCCTCCGCCATCGGCTTGTACGAACCGGCACCACCCGCGCGCGGGACCCTGTGCCGACCAGATGGCGTGTGTAATCAGCGCGGGGATAACCCCCGCGCCGTTCGGGGAGTATAGCACAGGGGGGCCGGGATTCAACACAGAGGACACAGAGGACACAGAGCAATCCTCTTTTTCCTCTGTGCCCTCTGTATGCTCCGTGTCCTTTGTGTTAAGACCCGTCTTCTTCGCCGCAGTGCGCTATGCTACGTGGGTTCGTCCGGCGTGCGTGAGGGAGGAAAGACGATGCCCGTACCATTGCATCTCGCGAGCGCGGAATCCGGGGCTGCATTTCCCCTCGATGATGTCCGTCGCCTCGCGTTCGGCGATCCGGCAGCGTACGAGGCCGGAAAACCCGTCAACCTCCTGCCGGTCTACCCCGACGGTACGTTCACGCGGGCCGCATTCGCGGAGGCGTTCTCCCGCCGTCGTGGCCTGTGGGATTTCCAGCGATTGCTCCCGATCGCGGGCGACGCCGCGCCCGTCTCCATCGGTGAAGGCAACACGCCGCTCATCGCGCTGCCCGCCGCTCACGGCGCGTTGTGGCTCAAGGACGAGTCCCGCAACCCGACATGGAGCCACAAAGACCGCGCGATGACCGTCGCCGTCAGCGTCGCGCGGACGTTGGGCTTCCGCACGGTGATCGGCGCATCGACGGGCAACGCGGGCGCGTCACTCGCCGCGTACGCCGCCCGCGCCGGGATGCACTGCATCATGTTCACGGGGGTGGATGTGCCGAAAACGATGCAGACGTTCATGGGCGCGTACGGCGCGCTGCTCTGCCTGCTGGAAGGCGGTGCGGCCCGCCGCGCCCTCGCCGCGCTCGGCATCGAGCGGTACGGCTGGTATCCGGGGACCAATGTGACCGATCCCCCTGTCGGCTCCAATGCGTACGGAGTCGAGGGGTTCACGACCATTGCGTACGAGATCGTCCGCGATCTGGGGGAAGCGCCGGCGGCGGTCGTCGTCCCCGTCTCGTATGGGGACAACCTCACTGGGATCTGGCGCGGCTTCGTGCGAATGCACGACGCGGGCATCACCGGCCACGTGCCCCGGATGATCGCCGCCGAACCGGCGAACTCCGCACCGTACACCTACGCGCTGGCGCACGATGGCCCGCAATCGGTGCCCGCCCAACCAACCGCCGCATTCTCCATCGGTGGCGGCACGGCGAGCAGGCAGGCGTGGCAAACGCTCCACCTCTCCGGTGGGGCGGCGCGAACGGTGGCGGAGCCGGACATCCGTGCCGGTCAAACACGATTGGCGCGCGAAACGGGCCTCTATCTGGAGGCGGCATCGGTGGTCGGCGTCGAGGTGGCACGAGCGGTCATCGCGGAGAGCGGCGGCACCGTCGTCGTCATCGGCACATCGAGCGGTCTGAAGGACCCACTCACCACGGCGCAAGCCCTGCCGACGCCACCGACAATTCCCGTCGCGTTGGACGCGCTCGCGGACGCCCTGCGACAGACATACGGCGTCAACCTCGATGAACTCGATGAGGGGATGCGAGCGCGCCGCTAGCCGTACTCGGCCAGGGCATTGGTGACACTCCGGGCGGATTGTCGACGTAGCGAAGACCTCGGGGTGCGGTGGAGGTTTGTCTCGTCCTCAACCGTCCGGAGGTCTTCGTGTCTCCCGTAACGCTCGTCTGACTGTCCACGGTCGTCGACTGCTGGTGAAGCAGCCGACCGCGCGGTACCTGATCGGCTTGGAACTCCCGACGCTGACCCGCGCCGCATCATCGGTTGGCGCGTCAGTCGTCGAGGGATGCCAGGTCGAGCTGGCGGAGGCGCGTGGGGTCGGCGATCACGTCGATTGCGGCGATCTTCCCGCGCGCGAAGGTCAAACCAAGCACCATCATCAGCCGCCCACGCGGAGCCACGACAATTCCGACCGCTCCGTTCACGAGCGCCGGTCGTGCGAGCCGGGCGCGCCCCAAATACTGCTTGGCTACGGCCGACGCACCGCGGACCTCACTCAATGCGCCCACATCCATGGCCGCGCGGTCGGCGCGGACGACGACGTCCGGGGCGAGCACGGCGAGCAGGGCGGCGAAGTCCCCGCCGCGCGAGGCGGCGAGGAAGGCGTCGACAACCGCGCGCTGGCGGGCGAGATCGGCGTTGGGGACCGTCCCCGCTCCCCGCACCCGGCGGCGTGCGCGACTCGCGAGCTGCCTGGTCGCAGTCGGGGAGCGCCCGACGATGGGAGCGATCTCGTCGAAGGGCAGGGCGAACAGGTCATGCAGTACGAAGGCGAGCCGCTCGGCGGGAGCGAGCGTGTCGAGGACCACGAGCAGCGCGAGGCCGACCGCGTCAGCCAGCAGCGCCTCGTGTTCAGGATCGCCCCCGCTCGCACTGCCCTCAATTGGGTCGGGCAGGTGCGCGCCCAGCGGCACCTCGCGCCGCGAGGTGCGCGAGCGCAGTATGTCGAGGCAGACGCGGGCGACGACCGTCGTTAGCCAGCCACCCAGATTCGCGACATCGCCGGTGTCGGCGCGGCTGAGGCGCAGCCAGGACTGCTGCACGGCGTCGTCCGCCTCGCTCAGCGAGCCGAGTATCCGGTAGGCGACCGCCCGCAGGTGGGTGCGGTGCGCCTCGAATCGCTCCGCCAGCCTGTCGTGTTCATTCATCGGTCACATCCCCTCGTTGCGTTTCGTCATGGTAGTGACGGTGTTCGTTCAGCGGTCACATTCCTCCGTCGCGTTCCGTCATACGTAATGACGAACGAAACCCGGCCGATGTGACAAGGAGACATGATGCAAGCACGAATGAGCAACCCAGCGGTGATCCTTCCTTACGCCATGCAGGCCATACAGGCCCTGCTCAAGGCCACGAGAAAGGGGGGCGCGCCGTCGGCAACGCTCGAGCTCGTCCATCTGCGCGCGAGCCAGATCAATGGCTGCAGCGCCTGCGTTGACGCGGGTGCATGCAGCGCCAAGAAGGCGGGCGAAACAGACGAGCGCCTCTTCGCAGCGGCGGCCTGGCGGGAGACACCCTACTTCACCGACGCCGAACGCGCCGCGCTGGCGCTCACCGAGGCCGTCACCCGGCTCAGCGACCGGGCGGACCTGATACCGGACGCGATCTGGGACGAGGCAACCCGGCACTACGACGAGCAGGGGCTCGCGGCCCTGATCCTCTCGATCGCCACGACCAACCTCTTCAACCGCCTCAACGCCACCACCAGGCAGGTGGCGGGTGCCTGGGGCTGAGCAGCAGCGGGCGGCGCGGGTCCTAAGTCACATTCCTTCGTCGCGTCGTGTCATAGCAGTGACGAACCAAATCTGGCCGGTGTGACGAGCACAGACACCTGAAGATTCCTGGAGGAAAGTAATCATGCAAGCACACAAGAAGATTGCTGTAGCGGGGGCGACCGGGAGGGTCGGCCGCCATGTCGTCGACGTACTTAAGGCCGGGGGACACGACGCCATCGCGATGTCGCGTTCCAGCGGCGTGGACGTGGTCACCGGGGACGGTCTGGTGGAGGCACTGGCGGGCGTGGAGTGCATCATCGACGTGGCCACCGGTCCCTCGCTCGACCAGAAGGTGGCCACGGCGTTCTTCACCACTGCGGCCCGGAACCTGCATGCGGCCGGCGAGCGGGCCGGCGTGCAGCGGATGGTCGTGGTGTCCATCATCGGGTGTGACCGGTTCACTGCGGGCTATAGCGCGGCGAAGGTCGCCCACGAGCGGGCCATGCTGGCGGGCCCGATCCCGGTACGCATATTGCGCGCGGCGCAGTTTCACGAGTTCGTCCCGCAGCTCGTGGAATGGGGAAGGCAGGGCGAGGTGAGCTACGTGCCGAAGATGCGCACTCAGCTGGTCGCCGCCAGGACCGTCGCCCAGGCGCTCGCGGACCTGGCCACCGGCCCCGAATCGGCGCCCGCACTGGAATCTTCCCAGGCACCGATCCCGGAGATCGCCGGTCCGCAGGAGGAAAGCCTTGTTGAGATGGCGACGTTGCTCGCGGCCCGGCGCGGTGACCCAGTGCGGATCGAGGGCGTCAGTAACCCGGCCGACCCGGACCGCGACCTTAATGAGACGGGTGCCCTGCTGCCCGGCCCGGACGCCACCCTTACCGGCCCGACGTTCGAGGAGTGGCTCGACTCCACGTCCTGACGTGCTGCGGCAGTAGACCGTGACGGGTGAGTCCCGGCTCGCCGACCACGAACCCGGCATACCGGACGAGGCCACCCGGCACTACGACGAGCCAGCGCTTGCGGCCCTGGTCCTCGCGATCGCCACGATCAACGTCTGGAACCGCCTCAACGTCAACCACCAGGCAGATGGCGAGCTGCTGGCTCCCAGCTGAACGGCAGCGCGCAGCGCGGTCATCGCGACGGCACGCGGTGACCGCGCCGCACTCGACAGGCTCCCCACCCGTCAGCCGCCTGTCACCAATCACCGACGTGATGGCCGGGTACGCCTAAGGATAGCGCCGCTGCGTGCGGGGTGGGTTGATGGGAATGGGAATGCGCACAGGGATACGCTGCGGCTGTGAGATCGGCGGAAATGCCTGCTCGGCGGCATCGCGGATCTTCTGCCCCGTGCTCTTAATCCAGTCTTTCAATGCCATCTTCGATCAAAGCCTTAACGAAAAGCGGACTTGACTGCGGGTTCACTAAGTATCGTACCATAACACATGCACACCGTCGAGCGGCGTTACTCGTTACTCCGCTTCGATGATCGCGGTGTGGACAACGACGCGAATGCGCGTCTTGAACTCCTCCGGCGCGGCGGTGGACCGCCCGCATCGCGCGACGACGCGCAGCACGCCGGACTCGAACCGGAACGAGTCCGCGCAATGGCCGCACCGCGAGAGGTGCTGCGCGACCTCCTGATGCTCCGCGTCCGAGAGTTCACGGTCAATGTACGACTGCAATTTGTCGACACATTCCTGACACGTCAACATGGTGCACTTCCCCATCTTAACAACTCGACTTAGCCAGTCGGCGTCTGCTGCTTGCCCCGCAGTGAATCCAGGTACCCCGACGCGACCGCGTACTCCCACAGTTCCTTCTGCAATCGCCGCCGCCCGCGATGCAACCGCGACATCACCGTGCCGACCGGGATCCCGACAATGTCGGCGATCTCCTTGTACGAGAACCCTTCCACATCCGCGAGCAACACCACCTGCCGGAACTCCAGCGGCAACTGCTCCAACGCCTTGATCACATCCGCCTCCGCGAACTGGTCGATGACCGTCGCCTCCGGGTTCGGCGACTCCGGCTGCACCCCGCTATCGACGAGGTGGTTGTACAAATAAAACTCCTCGACATCATCGAGCGACGTTGACTGCGGGTTCCGCGCGCGCTTCCGGTACTGGTTGATGAAGCTGTTCGTCAGAATCTTGAATAGCCACGCCCGCAGGTTCGTGCCCGGCTGAAACTGATGCGCCGAGCGAAACGCACGGAAGTACGTTTCCTGTACCAAATCTTCCGCGTCCTGCGGGTTCCGCGTCATGCGGAGCGCCGTGCGATAGAGCGCATCGACCTGTTGCAGCGCCTCTTCCTCAATCATCGCGGCGTTGTCCGCCGTTGCCTGCGTCCCTTCCGGTGCGAGTGCGGAGCCGCGCTCCGGCCTCGTTTCTTCGACTTCCCGCTGATCGACCATGCATCGTCCTCGGTTCTTTGAGCGGCCCGTATCGGTGCGTCCACCGCTTCGTTCCGCTCAGTATACCCAACCAAACGAATCGCGCGCTTATTCCGTGACGCTCACACGGCCATAATCATGCGGTATGATGCACGGAATAGATGCGAAGGATGCAACAATGCGAGGAGATATTCTGTGCACGTCATCATCCCGGCTGCGGGTTTCGGGACCCGGCTGCGGCCGCACACATGGAGCAAACCCAAGCCCCTCGTGAGCGTCGCGGGGAAGCCGATCCTCGGCCATGTGCTCGACAGCATCGCGCCGCTCAACCCGGAGCGGGTGGTATTCGTCACGGGCTACCTCGGCGATCAGATTCGTGAGTACGTCGAGGGCCAATACACCTTCCCCTCGGCATTCGTCCATCAGGCGGAGATGAAGGGGCAAGCGCACGCCATCCACTTGACCAGAGACCTGGTGGATGGCCCCGTGCTCGTCGCCTTTGCGGACACGATCTTTGCGACGGACTTGACGATGCTCCATGAGACCGACGCGGACGGCGTGATCTTCGTCAAGGAAGTCGACAAGCCGCAGGCATTCGGCATCGTCGAACTGGACGGCGGCACGCGCATCCGTCGCATCATCGAGAAGCCGGTCAACCCGCCGACGAACCTCGCCGTCACCGGCATCTACTACTTCCGCGATGCCGCACGCCTTCAGGAGGCAATCGACCGCGTCATGGCGGCGGACAAGCCAACGAAGGGCGAGTTTTACCTCACGGATGCCATTCAACTGATGATCGACGACGGCGCGCGCATCGAGGCGGCGATGATGGACCTCTGGCTCGACTGCGGACGCCCGGAGACGTTGCTTGAAACGAACCGTGTCCTCCTCTCGCGCATGGACAATCACACGACCGCGCCGCTCTACCCCGGTTGCGTCATCGTCCCGCCTGTCGTCATCGCCCCGTCGGCGCGCATCGAGCGGTCCGTCGTCGGCCCCAACGCGAGCATCGGGGAGAATGTCGTCGTCACGGACGCCATCGTGCGCGATGTGATCCTCAACCACGAGAGCGAAATCACCAATGTCATGCTGATGAACTCAATTGTCGGTGCGGGCACGTTGGTGCGTGGCGACTTCTACAGCGTCAATGTTGGCGACTCCTCCGAGGTCAATCTCGGCGGCGTGAACAGCGGCGACCCGCTCAATGGGGCAACGTAGATGCGCTGGCTGGAGGTGCGGGTCGCGGCGGACACCGAGGCGGTCGAGGCGGTGAGCGAACTCTTCGCGCGGTACGGCTATCAGGGCGGCGTCTCCATCGAGGAGCAGTACACGCAGGACCGCGACGGCGACAATTTGCGCGTCGATTCCACCGTGCCCGTGAGCGTCGCCACCTATCTACCAGATACCCCCGCCGCACAGGAGACGATCCACACGCTGGAGCAGGCATTGTGGCACCTCTCGCAGATGCGCTACGTCGGCGACCTGATTGTCACACCGCGCGAGGAGGAGGACTGGGCGAATGCGTGGAAGGAGCACTTCCATGTGCATCGCATCGGCCGCTCCATCGTCATCCGCCCGCCGTGGCGCCCGTACGAGGCGCAACCCGGCGACACGATCATCATGCTCGATCCCGGCATGGCCTTCGGGACGGGGTTGCACCCCTCGACGCAGCTCTGCCTGATCGCCGTTGAGGACCTCGTGCAGACGGGAGACCGGCTGC
This sequence comes from Thermomicrobiales bacterium, assembly GCA_038232175.1. Lineage (GTDB taxonomy): Bacteria > Chloroflexota > Chloroflexia > Thermomicrobiales > JALYUS01 > JALYUS01. Next base: position 4,772 of record JBBSII010000033.1, on the reverse strand, counting down.
TGGATGTCGGCACGGGGAGCGGCATCCTCGCCATTGCCGCGCTCCGTCTCGGCGCGGGCACAGTACTCGGCCTTGATGTCGAGGAGGTGGCGGTTCAGGTCGCGCGCACGAACGGCGAGGCGAACGACATCATGCGCGACCGCCTGCCACTGATCGTCGGCTCCCTCGGCCCGGAGGAGTACTACGGCGCGTTCGATGGCGTCTTCGCGAATATCATCGCGCGCATCATCCGCGAGATGGCGAGCGATCTCTACCGCAGTGTTCGCGTCGGCGGCTGGCTCGTCGCGAGTGGCATCATCGTCGAGCGCGCGGAAGAAGTCGAGACCGCGCTCGCGGCGGCGGGGTTCGTGGAGATCACGCGCGGGCAGATGGGGGACTGGGTCGCACTCCGCGCCTGGCGACGCTGAGCGATGCACCGCTTCTTCGTCAAGGAGGATGTGCGCGACGACGCGCACATCCTCCTTGACGGCCCGACCGCGCATCAGATCGCGCGGGTTCTTCGTCTGCGAAAGAACGAAGCGATCGTCCTCGTCGCGTCCGACGCGCCGGATGCGGTAGAATGGCGGGTGCGCCTCGATGCGGTCGATGGCGGCAGCGTGCACGGGACGGTCATCGCCGAACGCCCCGCGCTACCGGAGCCGACCTGCGCGGTGACGCTCTGCCCCGCAGTGCTCAAGGGCGAGCGGTTCGACTGGCTCGTGCAGAAGGCGACGGAACTGGGCGTCGCGGCGATCCAACCGGTGCTCACGGCGAACACCATCCGCAAACTCGGCCCGGACGACACGGCGGTTGTCGAGCGATGGCGCAGGATCGCGACGGAGGCGGCGGAACAATCCGGGCGCGGGCGTGTTCCAGCAATTGCGGGGCCAGTGCGGCTCGATGTGGTTGTTCGCCTGACGCCGGGGCCGTGGCTGGTGGCGCACGAGTCCGCGATCGGGCAAACCCTCGCCGATGCCGCGCTCCCTGCCGCCACGGCGCTCTCGGTGCTGATCGGGCCGGAGGGCGGCTTTTCGGAGGCCGAGGTGGCGCGCTTGACGCAGCAGGAGGGCGCAACCGCCGTGTCGCTCGGCCCGCGCATCCTGCGGGCGGAGACTGCGGCGATCACGGCGGTAACGCTGGCGATGGTCGCCACGAAGAATTTTGGCCCGCCACCGGAGCGGCGGTGGGTAGAACGATAAGAGACACGGGAGCAGCATGACGAGGCCGACACCAGCAACGAACATTTGGAAAATCGATCTGCACGCGCACACATGGCAGTCGGGTGATTGTCCGGTCAGCCCGGAGCGCCTCGTGCACGCCGCCAAACGGCGCGGATTGGCCGGCATCGCGATCACCAATCACGGCGTCTTCGACGGCCATGCGGCGGCGCAGACGGCGGGCGGGCCGGATTTCCATGTCATCCCCGGCGAGGAAGTCTATTCATCCGGCGGGGAGATCATTGGGCTATTCCTGCACGATGAGATTCCGAACGGCCTCTCGCCCGAAGAGACGTGCCGGGCGATCCGGGCGCAGGGTGGCATCGCCGTCGTGCCGCACCCGTACGACCGCTACCGCAAGGGCGCGCTCGGTGAGGCGGCGCTTGATCGGTTGGTCGCCGCGCACCTCATTGACGCGGTCGAGGTCTTCAATGGGCGCATGGTCGCGCCGCAGGACAACCACACGGCGCGGCGGTACGCGATGGCGCACCACCTGCCGATGACGGTCGGCTCCGATGGCCACAGCACATGGGAGTACGGCGGCTCGTATATCGCCATCGCGCCATTCACGGACGCCGCATCATTCCTCGCGAACCTCCCACATGCGACGCTGCATCCACGCCGCAGCGCCCAGTGGGTGCACGTGATCAGCAGCATCGAGAAGAAGCGCCGCACGCGACGCGCGGCATCGGAGGCGGCGCGGCAGGCGCAGGCCCAGACGTCGGACGCCGTGCGCTTCGCGGGCGTCGCTGCGGGAGAGGACGGTGCGCGATGAGGAAACTCTTCGGGCAGGGAGCGCGCGTTGACGCCGTGAGCGAGGATGGCATCGCCGCGCGCTACGACATTCAAGCGGGCGACATGATCCTCGCCATCGATGGCGAGGAACCGACAGACCTGATCGACTACCAGTTGCTCACGGCGTACGATGCCTTCACGCTCACGATCCGGCGCGGTGAGGAGCAATTCGACATCGAGATCGACAACGAGGAGTACCGGCCACTCGGCATCCGCTTCCCCTCCGCCGCGTTCGATGGTGTGCACGTCTGCGACAATCACTGCACCTTCTGCTTCCTCAAGCAGGGCATCCCCGGCATGAGGCAGACGATGTACATCAAGGACGACGACTACCGCCTCTCGTTCCTCTATGGCAACTTCATCACGCTGACGAACCTCAAGGACGACGACTTCGCGCGCATCGGCGCGGAACGTCTCTCGCCGCTCCACGTCTCCGTCCACGCGACGAACCCCGACGTGCGCGAGCGGCTGGTGCGCTCCACGAACGGGCGCGGCGGCAAGATCATGGAAGACCTGCGCCGACTGATGGGCATGAGGATCGATTTCAACACGCAGCTCGTGCTGGTGCCCGAAGTGAACGATGGCGCGGAACTCGACCGCTCAATCGAAGACCTGCTCACGCTGATGCCGAACATGATGTCGATTGCCCTCGTGCCGGTTGGCCTGACGCGGCGCGGCCTGCACCGCGAGGAGTGGTACCGCGAGCAGCACCGGATTCTGGACGAACCGGCGTTGCGGATGTTCACCATCGATGAGATGCGTGGCATTCTCGCGCAGGTGCGCGGCTGGCAGACGAAACTGCGGGCGCAGTACGGCCGCACGATTGTGCACGCCGCCGACGAGTTCTACCTGAACACGGGGACGCCGCTGCCGCCATCGAGCAAGTACGACGGCTTCCCGCAGTTGGAAGACGGCATCGGCCTCACGCGCCTCCTGATCGAGGAATGGAGCCGCGCGAAGAAGCGCAAGACGCTGCCCCGCAACCTCACCGGGCGGAAGGCCACAATCGGCTGCGCGACGCTGATCGCGCCGACGATGCGCTCGCTCGTTGCGGACGTGAACGCCGAGACGGGCGCGCAGATCGAGGTACGCGCCATCGAGAACCGTCTCTTCGGCCCGGACATCACCGTCTCCGGCCTGCTCAGCGGCAAGTGCATCCTGGAGGAGTTTGGCGACGACGAGACGGATGCGCCGCTCTTTCTCCCCCGCTCGATGTTCGATGAGCGCGGCATCCTCACTGTCGATGACATAACCCTGCCGTCGCTCTCCCAGCAACTCGGGCGGCCAATCGCGCCCGCGAACCAGTTGCTCGACGTTGTCCAGACGATTGCCCGCATGTCCGCGCACCCGCAGCCAACGACATTCATTCCGATCACCGCGATAGGGGAGGTTCACCATGCCGTCTGACACCGACAGCACCAACGGCAATGACGCGGCGCTCGTCTCGGAGGGATACATCGACCTCTCTGGCCCGGAGAACACCGAGCGGCTGCGGCGGCATCAAGCATTCCTCGTCAACCTCGGCATCCCGCGCGCGATCACGGAGACGCTCGATCATATCGGCGTTCAGGCGGCGACGACAGCGGGTTTCGAGCAACTGCTTGCCCGGTACAAAGAAGGGGCGCGCGGTGCGAGTGTCGCCGACCGTGGGGATCGACGAATCGCGATGATTGATCGCGGCGATGGGCGCTATCGCGTCGAACTCTTCGAGCCGCGCGCCAATCAGGCGGTGACGCCGGGCTTCGTTCACTATGCCTTCATCTGGCCGGACTGGAAGCCGCGCGAGCGCGAGCTGCGCGACATGGTCGAACTGACGCGCACCGCCGACCTCCGGGGCAACTGGCTCGCCTTCTTCGCGACGCCCGACGGCCATGAAGCGGAGATCGTCTCCGCGCCTGTCTCCTTCGACTGAGTGACCGATGCAACACGGCTCTCGATCACGGGCACGGATGGCGCGGTGCGCTTCGCCATCCGCGCCGCGCCCCGTGCGGATCGGAACGGCATCGATGGTGTGACGGATACCGGCGCGCTCCGCATCCGGCTCACCGCACCACCCGTCGAGGGCGCCGCCAACGCGGCGCTCATCACGTTCCTCGCCGAGACGCTTCGCCTACCGAAGCGCGACATTTCCATTATCCGTGGGGCGCGCGGCCGCGACAAAATGGTGGAGATCGCTGCGCCGCTCGCGGTCGTTATCGAGCGGCTATCGGCGATAACTCGTCCGTGATCGCGTCGATCAGCAGCGGCCACGTCTCGGTCGTGAAGTACCCCGGCCAGTGATTGCATGGCAGCGTGCGAAAGCGTGCGTCTGCGGGTAGTGCGTTCGCGAGTTGCATTCTGGTCGCGTCGCGGACGTGCCCGTGCCACGGGCGCGGCACGCGCGGATAGACGCCCTGCACCCAATCGTACTCGCCCAGAATGCAACTGACCGTCGCGCCGACATGCCAATCTGGTGGCGCCATGCGCGGTCGCAACGCCGGGCCGAAGAAGACGAATGCGGCGGTTGGAATTGTCGAGCGCAGAAGCGCTGCGGCGGCTTGCACGATGGGCGTCCCGCCGCTGTACGCGACGAAAGCGAGCGCTTCTTCCGCAGTTGGCGGGTCTTCAGCCAGTTGCCGCCGAATCCCCGCCGCGAGGAACGTCGCGTACCCACGCACCGCCTGCCGGGTCATCGCCATGAACGCGGGGATGCCGTAGACACGCTTCTCTCGATAGGGCCACGCCGCCCACGCGGGCATACCCGTTTCCGCCGCGATGCGCTCCGCGAGGGCAGCAAAGACC
>JBBSII010000032.1:0-14158 GCA_038232175.1 Thermomicrobiales bacterium | reverse complement strand
GCGGTAGGTCTGTTCTTCGCCGTCGTACCACTGCGGCAAGTCGAGGATGTCGTGCGCGAGGACCTGGATCGCGCCATCGAAGAGGTAATCACCCCGGGCGACGGGGCGGAGCGCGCCATCGGGCTGGCGCAGGCCGGTGAACCGCGCCGAGGCGTTGCCCTGGAAGGTCGCGATCTCGGCCGGGCCGAAGCCGTTCGCCTGCTGGCTGAAGAAGCCCATCCACATCGGTGACTTGTCGTTGACCCGGTGTGCATAGGGCAGATCGTGGTGGTCGGCCATCTTGCGCGGCAGCCCGATCTGCACGAACATCACGCGCGTGGAGGTGAAGGTCAGCAGCCCGTCGAAGTCCGGCGGGTCGACGTGACGGTCATGGAGCCGACCGTTCCCCTTCAGCCAGTCCGCCACGTCGGTGAGGGTGTCGAGGCTGTCGCCGCGCAGGGTGATGAGCAGGTCGTTCGCCTCGATCCGCAGTGGGACGTTGAAGGTCTGCTTGGTGACGCCGGGATTGAGGGGCGAGACATCGGTCGGGCCGGGGACGGCTTCCTGCAGGACCGATTCCTGGGTCGCGTTGAAGAGCGGCATGTGCGCGGCGACGAGCGCGCCGGGCAGCCGAGCGAAATACGGCCGACCGTAGGCGACATGCACGAAGACGCCGCGCGGGCTGAAGGGATAGGCGTCCTCAATGGCGTCCAACGCGTTGGCCAGCACCCGCCGGTCGTGCGTGGTGGGCGCGCCGGGGCGCGCGAGCCGGGCGGTGATGAGGAGCGTGTAGACCGGGGGCATGGCCATCGGGATCCCGTCAATGTTCCGGGCGGGCGGGATGTACTCCCCGATGTTGAACTGGATATTCGGGTAGCCGCCCGGTGCTGCCTGCACCACGCGGTCAGGGACCCCGCTCAGCGAAGAGAGCGCACCGAAGCTGGATGCGGCGAGGCCGAGGGCCCCCAGCCGCTTGAGAGCCGTGCGCCGACTCACGCGCCGGTTCAGTCCCGCGTCAGCAGGTGCATCGGGGGCCTGCGATCGTGTCGAGTCGTCCATTGGTCTTCCCTCCCCTTGTTGAGCAGCCCGTGGGGCACATCCCACGCGGGTGCCGTCTGATTCCCCGTTACGAGCGGCGGGGGTCCGGTGGAGCAGTTTCATAAGCGATAACGAGAGAATTGGGCCGCTGGGTTCGTCGGCTTTTCTTTCCGCCGGTGCGTTGTGTCGTCCGTGGATCGGACGGAGGCTCCCGCACGGATGCGGCCCCGTGCGGGAGCCTCGCTTTCAGGTATCGCCGCGTTACGGCGAGAGCGTACCGGGTGGAAGGACAGGATTGACTGGGAAGATAATCCGGCGATGGAAGGTATAGGTGCTGGTCACCGGGGAACCTCCCGCAGTCGTGCGTATCTCCACGACCTTGAGATGCGTGCGCGTGTTGTCCGTGAAACCGATCGTCAATTTATCGCTCACCAGGCCGGCTGCGTACGTGTCGGAGACGGGATCGCCGCCGAAGGGGGTGGTGCCGACAACGACGCGGCAATCCTGCGGTGCACCGCATTTGTCGTAGACGCTGCTCTTGAGCGAATTTCCGATGACTTCGATCACGATCCGCATGATGCCACTCGTATTCGGGGTGTCGTTGATCCATGTGCCCTCATAACTTTCCACCGTCGGCTGCGCCGAGAGCGTCGTGAAGGGGGCGATGTCCGAGTAGCCGACCGGGCCGGAGCCAACCTTCACCGCACCCCGCACCTCGTACTGCGTGCTCGGGTCGAGGCTCGTCAGCGTCACGGTGACGCTCGTCCCCGGCGTGCAGGTGATGCTGTCAATGTTGGTGGCAAAATTCGTGTCGCCTTTTATCCGGATCTCCGCTGTGCCGCAGGCCGCAACATCTGTCGTATACGCGATGGTCGCCTTGTTCGCGGTGACGTTTGTGACTGTGGGATGGGTCAGCGTCGGCGCGGTTGGAGGGGTGGTTGGCGTGGTTGTCGGGGATGTGGTCGCCGTCCCTGTTCCCGTGCCGCCTCCCCCACCCGGATTGGTCACGTACCGCCAGGTGTAGTAGTGCTGCCCGATGTTGCCGAATTCCACCTGGAATGCCGCCGGGTTGCTCGGCGTGAAGGTCAGCACGCGCCGCTCGAAGGCCTGCATCAGCACGTCCCTCTGCTGCCCCGCCACTTTGACGTTCGCCCAGAACGGCTCGGAGATCGCCAAACCAATGGTGAGCAGCCCCGCCCGGTCTCGATAGGCGGCGAAGGCGGCGGGGACGTTGTGCTTCGTCGTGTCGTCGAAGGCGGCGATGCTCGCCTGCGCGAAGCCGCTCCCCGCTGCGAAGGAGCCGGGCGTGCCGGAAGCCGAGAGGGAGCGGGTCGTCGGGCTGCCGATCTGCGTCGTTGCGCCCTCCAGGAGCGTGGCGCCGTTGGCCTTGATCTGCGCGTACGTCGGGCCGAGGTTATCCGGGTCGCCCGCGACCGGTACGTTTCCCGGCGCGAAGGGCTGGAAGGCGTTGTCACCCAACTGGCGGTTGCCGGTGATCAGTTCGGTGGCGAGCAGCCCGTTGGTGACGACGCCGGTGATCGGGTTTGTCAATTCCATGCGCGCCTTGTCGAAATACTGCACGAGCCGCTGCCCGCCGGGGGACTCGATGTACGGCTCGTTCTGACCGTCCCGCGCGAGCGAGAGCGGCCCCCAGAAGTTGGGTGCAATCGCCTCGCCCTGCTGCCACTGGGACTGGAAGGCAGGGCTGGCGAAGGCGGAGGCGGCGCCGACGTGAAGCAGCGCGAACACCGGCGCGAGCAGGAGCACGCCCGCGACGACAAGCCCCGCGAGCGGCCCGCGCCCGCGAATCCTGGGACCCCGCGTGAACCGCTGCCGTGCCCGTGGACGGAAGAACGCTTGCTTGTCCATGACCAAATACCTCCTGCGAACGGTCACAACGCTATGGAGCGGGATTGCGGCTCCTGAAACCCATGACCCAGCCAACGACGCGGAACGTCTCACCACACTCGTACGTCAGTACAAGGAGATGCGACGAACCCAGTGTGTGCCCTGGCGCCGATGCACACCACGACGAAACCACGCAAATAGACACCGGAACAGTGACCGAAATTGTGCGGTGGGCGCCTTGCAAACGATTGCAGAACATGAAATACTATTATGGAGAACAGACCACGACAGCGCACGCAAAACGGATCACTAAGGGATAGGTGCATGGCAGATCGCCGCCCAATCTCCGATACCAAACATCGCCACGAATCGGTGCGGGACCAGCGCCCGGCCGTCCCCTTCGGCGACCTCATGCGCCGATTTCGGATTGCGGCAGGGTTTACCCAGGAGGCATTGGCGGCGCAGGCAACGATCAGCGAGCGCGCCGTCAGCGATCTCGAACGCGGCGAGCGGCGGCGGCCGCAGCGTGAGACGCTGCGTCTGCTCGCTGACGCACTCGACCTCGTCGGCGAGGATCGAGCCTTGTTCGAGGCCACTGCCCGGGCCCACTATGCCACGCCACCCCGTCTCGTCCCGCGCGATACGCCGCCACACAACCTCCCCCTCTCGCCGACACCGCTCGTGGGCCGGGAGGGCGATCTTGCGGCCATCGCCGCGCTCCTGAGCCAGCCCACCACACGCCTCGTGACCGTTACCGGGGGCGGAGGGGTCGGCAAGACCCGGATCGCGTTGGACGCCGTGGCGTTCCTATCATTCCCGGACGGCATCTTCTTCGTCCCACTCGCCGCGCTCCGCGATCCGGCGCTCGTTCTCTCCGTGATCGCCCAGTCACTGGGGCTTGCGGAGCGGGGGCCGCAGGGGGTGCGCGAGTCGCTCGTCGCATACCTGGGCCGGAAACGGCTGCTCCTGGTGCTGGATAACTTCGAGCATCTGATCCCTGCGGCGGTCCTCATCGCGGACCTCCTCGCCATCTGCGGCGCGCTCAAAATCCTCGTCACGAGCCGGGCGGCGCTCCACCTCCGCGGGGAGCACGAGTACCGCCTGCGACCGCTTGCACTCCCCGACCCACGGGATGCGGACGACATGGAGCGCGTGCGGCGATCACCGGCGGTAGAACTCTTCATGCAACGGGCAATGGCCGTCAACCGCGATTTCGTGCTAACGCCGACGAACACGCGCGCAATCGTCGACCTCTGCACGCGCCTCGATGGGCTGCCACTCGCGCTCGAACTGGCGGCGGCCCGTACCAGCGTGCTGCCGCTGGCGGAACTCCTCGCGCGGCTCGAACACCGTTTCTCGGTGCTCACCGATGGGGCGCACGATCTCCCGGAGCGTCAGCAAACGATGCGCCGTGCGATCGACTGGAGCTACGATCTCCTGACCACCGACGAGCAGCGGCTCTTCCGCCGGTTGGCAGCCTTCGCGGGCGGCTGCACCCTCGAAGCGGCCGAGTCGGTCGGGGGCGCCTTGAGCAATTGCCCGTTCAATCTCCTGAGCGGGCTCTCGTCCCTCGTTGACAAGAGCCTGGTGCAGGCAGACGTCGGGGCCGATGCCACGCGCTTCACGATGCTGGAAACCGTGCGCGAATACGGGCTTGAGCGTCTGGAGGAGGCGGGGGAGGAGGAGGCGCGATGTGCACTTGCCGCCTATTTCCTCGCATTGGCGACGGTCGAGCCGGGCATCGTTGGCGCGGCACGGGCAGGGTGGCTGGCCCGGCTCGACGCGGAGCATGAAAATATTCGCGCCGCACTCACCTGGGCGCGCGACCGCGATGAGGCCGAAGCCGGGCTGCGGCTGGCTGCGGCGCTCTGGCAGTTCTGGTTCACACGCGGCCATCTCCGCGAAGGGCGTGCGTGGATCGAGGCGATGCTGGCGCTCGATCACACGGGCGCCGCAGCGCCATTCGCGCGTGCCGAGGCGCTGTGCGGTAGCGCCACACTGGCGCTGCGGCAGGGGGACATTCCGGCGGCGGAGCGGTATGCACGGGAAAGCCTCGCCGTCTGCGGAGCGATGGACGATGCGCGGGGGATGGCCGCCGCGCTCAATCTTCTCGGGAACGCGGCATTCGAGCGCAACGACTATGCGGAGGCGGTGACGCACTACATGGCGAGCCTCGCGCTGTGCCGCGAGATCGGCAACCGACTCGGCATCTCCGTGTCACTCGGCAACCTTGGCCGGACGGCGCGCTTCCAGGGCGATTACGTGCGTGCGTTGCGGTACTATCGGGAAAGCGAGACGCTGGATCGGGAGATCGGCCATGTCGAGGGGCTGGCGAACGCCCTGGGGAATCAGGGGCACATGGCGCGCGACTGCGGCGATCCGTCAGGCGCGCTCCCCCTCATCGAGGAGAGTCTCACGCTCTACGAACAGATGGGTCAGAAACGCGGGGCCGGCATCGCCCTCGCGCAACTGGCAATGATCGCCCACGATACCGGCGATCATACGAGCGCACGCACCTATGTTGAGCGGAGCATGGCGATTCGCCAGCAGATCGGCGATCAGTGGGGCATCGCACAGTCGCTCACCATCCTCGGCGATATTTTCCATGCTGCGGGAGACGGCGGGCACGCCTGGCCCTGCTATCGCGACGCGCTCATGATCTCCCACGCAATCGGCAACGAACTCGGTGTCGTCGAGTGCCTGGAACGGCTTGCCGGATTGATGGCGGGGCGGCGGATGTGGACGAACGCGGCACGCTGCTTCGGCGCGGCGAGCGCCGTGCGGGAGCGGATCCACGCGCCGATCCTTCCGGTCAACCGCCCCGCTGTCGATCGGGTCGTTGCAGACGCCCGCGCCGCGCTTGGAGATGACCTCTTCGTCGCAACATGCGACGCCGGGCGCGTGCTGGACACGGACGAAATGATCGCCGAAGCGACGCGGCGTCCCTCGCCCAACGGGGCGCTACGTGCTGAGTGACCCTGCCCATCAGTGAAGCGAGTAGGGTCGCTCAGCACTCAGCATTCAGCGCTCAGCACTCTCTATGGCTTCTTCGGTAGCCCCTGCGGATTGACAGACTCCGGGCGCTTCGCCGGTTGCGGCGGCTCCGGCGCCTTGGCGAACGGTGGTGGCGCCGACGAACGGGTGGGATCGTCGGTGTGCGCCGACACCGCAGGCAATGCCGGCGGCGGCGCGACCTTCGCCAGTCGCTCCCCCTTGATGTCCTTCCGCCGCGCCACCACCCGGTACGAGAACGTCCCGCTCAGGTCGCTCGCCTTCTTCCCCCGCGTCGCGGCGCCCTCCGCGTCCGCCACCACCGCGAACCCCGCCGCGTCCGCCCGCTCGACGCTCAGGAGGTGGTGCGTGCCGCCCGTCTCGGTGAGGAAGACGTGGTAGTCGTCCCCATGCACCAGCGCGGCGAAGTCCCCGTCCAGCCGCACCTCCGCCCTGCCGTCCTTCAGTTTGCCCCTGCCGAAGTCCTCGAACCAACTCTCCGGCGACTCCACGCAGTACAAGAGCCGGTGCGTCCCGTCCGGGTGCTTGACCGCCGCGTTCTTGGGGGAGCCGTAGACCCGCAGCGCCCCGCTGATCACCACGTCGCCGTCGAACACCCCCGCGAGCCCGCTCGCCCCCGATGGGATCGAGGCGCGCAGCCCGATGGCGTTGCCGCCCGGCTGCACGTAGCCGATCAAGGCGGCGTGCTGGCCATCGGTGGCGGTGGTGGTGCCAACGACGCCGTGGCCGCTCGTCGATTCCCCCTGTACCCCCACGCTGCTCGCCGACGTGCCTCGGACACCTGCGCCGTTGCCCGTTCCCTGCCCGCGCAGCCCGTCCCCGTTCGGCCCGCCTCCCAGCCCGAAGACCCCGCTACCGCCCTTGCCACCGCCGAAGCCCGCCACCCCGGAATAGGTCCCGATGCCGAACCCCTGCACCCCATCGGCGTTGGCGTTCGGGGCGCTCCCGTCCGCGACGCCGACGACGCCGGGGCCATTGCCAACACCAAGCCCGGCGACACCTTGCCCATTCGGCCCACCACGACCGAGGACGCCTGTGCCTTGCGCCGGGCCGCCCTGCGCGAAGATGCCGGCTGCGTTGCCGGAGCCGAAGGCCTGCACCCCGGCGCCATTCCCATTGATGCCACCCCGCCCGAGGACGCCAATTCCCCCGGTGCGCCCACCGAAGCCGGTAACACCAAAGCCGCTGCCGTCCCCGCCCTCGCCATCCACACCCGTGCCGTTGCCGGTGGCGAAGCCCGTGACACCGTCTCCCCCGTTTGTACCGCCCACACCGGTGACGCCATTGCCTGTTCTGCCACCAACACCCTCGATAGCGCTCTGACCGTCCCGATCCCGATATGCGTACACGGTCAGCACATGGCCGCTGTACCCATCGACGTAGCTGGTCAAGTACGTCGTCGTATCCGCATAGTTAGTGCGACCAAGGACCCAATCATCGCCCGTAAACGCCTCCACCGGTTGGGTGGTCTGCCTCGCGAGCACGCCCGTCATGAGCGCCGCCGCCCCCGCGATCAGCCCGCGGCGCTTAATGAGGGTTCTCCGCGTGTCGCCCTGCCCCAACTCGTCCGCGTCCGCGTCCATTCGTCGCTCTGCCGCCATTTGTGCAATCCCCCTTCGCGCCGTGCCCCGTGCTCCCGCACGACCCAGGCCGCCTGTCCATGTGACCGCTCGCCTCCCAGTCTGCCGGTCGGCGGGGCGAATGACCATCAACTTTCCGTAGAAGGAGTCGGAGAACTTCTCATACGAATGCGCGCTATTTTCGCAACGTGGCATCTGCGACACTTTGCCGCCGTGGTATCATTCGTCCTACCAGCAGCGGAGCATGGCGAGCAGACCAGCAATCGGGGAGGGGAGCGTGCATGAGCAACCTGCGGCCCGTGCCAGCACATGAGCGGCATGGAGAGGAGCACGGCGATCCGCGCGCCCTGCATCCCCCATCCTTCGCGGATCTGCTGCGCCGGTACCGCCATGCCGCCGGGGTGACGCAGGAGGAGTTGGCGGCGGCGGCGACGTTGAGCGCCCCGGCGATCAGCAACCTCGAACGCGGGGTGAACGAGCGCCCGCAGCGGGAGACGGTGCGGCTACTGGCCGAGGCGTTGCATCTCTCGCCCGCCGATCATGCCGTCTTCGAAGGAGCCGCGCGCGGTCGGAACCGCCGCGTGCTCGCGCTTCCGGATCGCTCCGTCATCCCATTCATGCTGCCGATTCAACCCACTCCGCTGGTTGGACGCGCGGCGGCGATACAGATGGGCGGTGACATGCTGCGTGCCGGTGGGATACGCTTGCTCACCATCACCGGCCCCGGCGGTGTCGGCAAAACACGCCTCGCGTTGGCAATCGCGACAGACCTCGTGCCGACCTTCCCGGACGGTGTTTCGTTCGTCTCGCTGGCGACCGTGCGCGATCCCGCCCTCGTCGTTCTCGCGATCGCGCAAGCGCTGAGCATCAAGGAAACCGCCGGGCAATCGCCGCGCGACGCGCTCATCGCTTCCCTGCGGAGTAAGCGACTGCTGCTCGTGCTCGATAACTTCGAGCAGGTGCTTCCTGCGGCCGACATCGTGGCGGACCTGCTGATGCACACGCCGCAGGTGAAGGCGCTCGTCACCAGCCGGGCGGCGCTCCGTCTACGCGGTGAGCAGAGCTTTCCTGTGCCCCCCCTGGCATTACCCGACGCGTCGCGGCCGCTCGATGTGACGACGGCGATGGAAAGTCCCGCAGTGACGCTCTTCGTCCAGCGGGCACAGGCACTCGATCCGCAGTTTCAGTTGACCGGCGAGACCGGCCCGACGGTGGCGGCCATCTGCGCGCGGCTCGATGGGCTTCCGCTCGCCATCGAACTGGCGGCGGCACGAAGTCGGCTCCTGCCCCCGGCGGCCCTGCTCGCCCGCCTCGCGCGGCGACTTCCCTTGCTCACGGGTGGCCCCCACGATCTGCCCGCGCGACAACAGACGATGCGCGACGCTATCGCGTGGAGCTACGGCCTGCTCTCGCCCCAGGAACAGCGGTGCTTCCGGCGGCTCGCGGTATTCGTCGGGGGCTGCACGCTCTCGGCAGCGGAAGCGGTCTGCGGGGAGGTCGATGGTGACGCATTCGATCTGCTCAATGCGGTCGACTCCCTGCTGGACAAGAACCTCCTCGTGAGCAGCGCCAGGGATGCGGACGAACCACGCATCGGGATGCTGGAAACGATCCGCGAATACGGGTGCGAGGTCTTGACGGCGAGTGGCGAGGCCGATGCGATGATGGGACGGCACGCCGCCTATTTCCGCGCGGTGGCGGAGGAGGCGGAACCCCACCTCACCGGGCCGGAACAGGCGATGTGGCTCGCACGGTTGGATGCGGAACAGGACAACGTGCGGGCGGCCCTCGGATGGGTGCAGGAGCGGGGCGAGATTGAGATGGGCGCTCATCTCGCGGGCGCGCTCTGGCGCTACTGGTTGGCGCGCGGCCACTTGGACGAAGGGCGACGATGGTTGGAGGCGACGCTCGCATCGGTGCGGGCGGATGCACGGGCCGCGATGGCTCCCGCGTGGGCACGCGCGGTCTACGGCGCCAGCATGTTGCTGACCGAACAGGGGGACTACACCCGGGCCTCGGCGCTTGCGAGCGAGAACGTGGCGTGGCTTGAGGAGCATGATCAATTGTATCACGCCGCCTCACTGTGGAATGTCCTCGGGAACATTGCTCGGTACCAGAAAGATTCCGCCGCGTCGCTCGCACGGTACAGCAAGGGGGTGCAGCTCTTTCGCCGGGTGGACTCGCCAAATGGGATCGCTATCGCATTGAACAACATGGGGATCGTGGCACGGGAACAGGGCGACTACGCGCGGGCGATGCGGTTACTCGAGGAGAGCCTCGCCGTCAAGCGGCAGATGGGCAACAAACGCGGCATCGGCGTCGCGCTCGTCAATCTCGCGGATGTGGCGCGGGACCAGGGGGCGTATGCGCGCGCGACGGAACTGCTGGGAGAGAGTATCGCGCTCTTCCAGGAGCTGGCGGACAAGCCGGGACTGGCATACGCACTCAACAATCTCGGCGAGGTCGCCCTCGGCCGCGCGGACACCGCACGGGCAGTGGTGCATTTCGAGAAGAGTTTGACGCTCTTTCGCGATCAAGGCGATCAGGCAAGCACCGCCATTGTGCTGAGAAATCTGGGGACGGTTGCACGCCTCAACGGCGATGCCAACGAAGCGACGCGACAGTATGCCGCGAGCCTCCGTCGCCACCATGCACTTGGGAACCTGCTTGGTGTGGCGGAATGCTTGGAAGGGGTATCCCTTGTCACGGGCACCCTGGGGGGCCGGTGGGCCGAGGCAGTGCGGCTGGCGGGCGCAGCCGCCGCGTTGCGAGGCGCCATGGGCGTCCCACTCCCGGCGGTGGATCGTGTCCCGGTTGATCGATTGCTGGCGGAGGCGCGCCGGACGTTGGGTGAGAAGGCGTTCACGGCGGCAGGGGCGGCAGGGGCGGCATTGACGCCCGAACAGGCGATTGCGGAAGCAGTTGCGGAGACAAACGCCTGACCGCCCGGATTGAACCGTTACGCCGTCGTGAACGCTCGGCCGTGGGCAATGGGACCATAGAGCGCCAGAGGCTCCTTTTCCTCCGCGAGTGGTGTGACTTGTTTTTGTTTAAGGAAGACGCCACTGCGATATCGGCCCGTATCACCCGCGCTCGATATGGCTTCTTCGGCAACTCCGGCGCCTTGGTCGGCGGCGTCTCCGGGACGGTGAACGCGGTCGGCGCCTTCAGCGCGGGCGGCGGCTCGACCTTCGCCAGCCGCTCCCCCGCGATGTCCTTCCGCTTCGCCACCACCCGGTAGCTGAAGGCGTGGTCGCCCGTCCCCTTGTTGACCTCTTTCACCGTGAAGCCGTCCGGCCGCATCTGCGCCACCGTCAGCCCGTTGCCCTCCTCGCCGTAGCGTGTCAGGAAGACGTGGTAGTCATCGCTGTGCACCAGCGCCGCGAAGTCCCCATCCAGCTTCACCTCCGCCTTGCCATCCTTCAACTTCCCCCGGCCGAAGTCCTCGAACCACGACTCCGGCGACTCCACGCAGTACAGCAGCCGGTGCGAGCCGTCCGGGTGCCTCACCGCCGCGCTCTTCGGCGCACCGTACACCTGCAGCGCCCCGTTGATCGCCACGGCCCCGTCGAACACCCCCGCGTACCCGACCCCCACCGCCGACCCCCGCAGCCCGACCGCGCCGACGGCGTTGCCGAAGCCGAGCAGCCCGGCGTGCCCGCCCCCCGCCGTGGTGATGCCGACGAGGCCGTGGCCCCCGGTGGACTGCCCCTGCACGCCGGGTCCCAGGGTCCCCGTCCCGGCGACCGCCGCGCTCTGGTTCGCGGCCCCCGTCACCTGCCCGACGACCGGGGAGCCGGTCGTGGAGACGCCCTTGACGCCGACACCGGTGCCGCTGCTGCTAAAGCCGGAGATGCCGATGCTGGTGCCGCTGCCGAAGACGCCGGTGGCGCCGCTGCCGAGCACGCCGGTGGCGCTGCTGCTGGTGCCCTCGACGCCGGTGCCGCTGCCGCTCTGGCCGAGCACGCCGAATGCGTCGGTGGCGATGCCGGTGACGCCGTAGCCGCCGGTCGCGGTCGCCTCCCCGTACACCCCGTAGCCGATCGCCGTTCTCCCATGCACACCCTTCGATCCGCCGTCGCCGTCGCTCTTCCCAAAGACACCCGTGCCGGTGGTCGCGACGCCGCTCACCCCGGAGCCGCCCGTGGTGGTGCCGTAGACGCCGCCGCCGTTGCCCGCCTTGCCGTAGACGCCGTAGCCGGTGTCGGTGACGCTGCCGCGCACCCCGATCGGGAAGCCGGTGGTGTTGCGGGACTGGTCCCCCCGCCCCCGCCCTGCACCCCGGTGCCGGTGTTTTCGATGCTGTAGCCGATGACGCCGGCACTGCCCGTGCTGTAGCCGATGACGCCGATGACGCCGTAGTCGCGGCCCTTGCCGGAGACGCCGGTAAAGAACAGGGACGCCGAGGCATCGAAGCCGACATCGGAAGTAAGGGGGTCCCCCGTGGCGGTGAACTTGATTTGGGTGAACCCCCCGGATGCCTGCACGGGCTGGCTCGCCTGCTTGGTGACGATCCCCGCCACCGCCGCCGCCGCCGCGAGGATGCCCCGCCGCTTGAGCGTCTTCCCCGCACCACCCTGCTCAGGTTCCACCGCGTGCCCCTCGGTCATCGTTTTCCTCCTGCGGTTGAGTTTTATTGGTGCTGCATCATAGCACAGGTCCCGCAAGGTTTGACGAAGCCCGAACGCAACGGTTCCGCACGTCAGGGCGTATGCGTTCTTGGTCAACCTCACCCCCGGCCCCTCTCCGCTTGACGGAGAGGGGTGACTCATGCGCATTGCCGTGGCATTTCCCGAACATTCGAATCTCTCGGAGGTCGCTCCCCCTCTCCGCTTGACGGAGAGGAGGCTGGGGGGTGAGGTTCCCCGAGAACGCCTACGCCCTGCGCCCTGCATCGCCCCGCCTTGTCCGTTCTTTTCCGCATGGTATCATAGGCAGACAGGTTGATAGCATCTGTGGACCTTCGCGCCTGATGGCTCCTGATGAGCAGGTTTACGGTATGGCGCGTGTTGTTTGTTGCACGAAAGGGGCAACCGATGTCTGCGACTAGCACGGGAAAAGGGACGCATCCCGCCGGATTGGAGGGCATTGTCGCGTGTGACTCCGCCATCTGCTCCGTTGATGGCACGCGCGGTGTGCTCACCTACTTCGGCTACGATATCCATGACCTCGCGGACCATTCCACCTTCGAGGAGACGATTGCGCTGCTCTGGTCGGGCAAATTGCCCACCCGCGCGGAACTGGACGAACTGACGAACGAACTCGTCGCCGCCCGCCCGCTGCCCGCGCCGGTGCTCGACCTCCTCCACGCCTTCCCGCAGGATGCCCGCCCGATGGGCGCCCTGCGGACGGCCGTCTCCGCGCTCGGCATGTACGACCCCGAGGCCGAGGACAAGGGCGTGGAGCCCAACCGGCGCAAGGCGATCCGGCTCACCGCGCAGATCCCGACGATCATCGCCGCGTATGGGCGTATCCGGCAGGGCAAGGACCCCATCGCGCCGACCGCCGATCTTTCCACGGCCCGCAACTTTCTGACGCTGCTGCACGGCGAGCCGCCGACGGAAACCGAGGAGAAGGCGCTCGATATCGCCTTCATCCTCCATGCAGATCACGAACTGAATGCCTCCACCTTCGCCGCCCGCGTCGTCGCCGCGACCCTCGCCGACTTCTACGGCGCGACGACGGCGGCAGTGGCCTCCCTCGCGGGGCCGCTGCACGGCGGCGCGAATGAGGAAGTGATGAAGTTGCTCGACCACGTCGGCACCCCGGAGCGCGCGGTCGAGTACGTCCACGAGCAGACCGCCGCGCATAAGAAGATCCCTGGCTTCGGCCACCGCGTCTACAAGGCGGAGGATCCGCGCGCGACGCACCTGCGCGAGATGGCGCGGCAAGTCTGCGAGGAGTCCGGCAACGAGACGATGTTCCTCACGCTCCGCGCGATGGAGGACACGATGCTGCGCGAGAAGAACATTCACTGCAACGTGGACTTCTACTCCGGTGTCGTCTATCGCGCGCTCGGCATCGCGGACGACTTCTTCACACCCGTCTTCGCCATCTCCCGCATGGCGGGCTGGGCGGCGCATGTGCTCGAACAGTACGCCAACAACCGCATCATCCGCCCGCGCGCGGAGTACACCGGCGCGCACGACCTCCATTACGTGCCGATCGACGAGCGGTAATCCGAGCAATGAGTAGCGAGTAACGAGTAACGAGTGGTTTGCTCTCTCGTTACTCGTTACTCGCTACTCGTTACTCGTTACTCCATCAGGGGGTTAGGATGATCCGCGAGGCCCGTGCCGATGATGCGCCCGCGATCGCGCGCATTCACGTCGCGAGTTGGCGCACGACGTATCGCGGCATCGTGCCGGACGATGTGCTCGCGAACCTCTCCGTGGAGCGGCGCGAGCAGATGTGGGCGCGGACGCTCGGCAACCCGGACGGCACGGTGTTTGTCTACGTCGCGGAGGACGCGGCGGAGCAGACCATCGGTTTCACGGCCGGCGGCCCCGAGCGCGAGGGTGATGCCTTGTACACCGGCGAACTCTACGCCATCTATCTGCTCGCCGAGGCGCAGCGGCGGGGTGTCGGACGGTGCCTGATGCAACAAGTCGCGGCACGGCTGGCGACGATGGGGCACGACGCGATGCTCGTCTGGGCGCTCGCGGAGAACCCGGCCTGCCGCTTCTACGCCGCCCTCAGAG
>JBBSII010000031.1:0-14467 GCA_038232175.1 Thermomicrobiales bacterium | reverse complement strand
ATCTCCAGCACGCGATGGGTCTCGCCTCCTCGATGGGGCTGGGCATCGCGCTGAGCAGGCCGGAGTTGCCCGTCGTCGTCCTCGACGGCGACGGCTCGATCCTGATGAACCTCGGCAGCTTGACGACGATGGCGCGCTACCACCCGCGCAACCTCACCCACGTCGTCTTCGACAACGAGAGCCTGCTCTCCGTCGGCGACTTCCCCACCGCGACCGCGACGGGCAGCGACATCGCGGGCATGGCAAAGGCGGCGGGCATCGCGCGCACCGCGACCGTCCACACCATCGACGAGTTTGTGGACGCCTTCACCGCTGCCCGCGCAGCGGAGGAGATGGCGACCATCGTCGCGAAGGTCGAGGCCATCGGCCCGAAGGCATTTGTCACCGACCTGCCGCTGCTGGAAAACCGCTTCCAGTTCGCGCGGCACCTGCGGAGAAGGACTGAGGACTGAGGACTGAGCCGCGATCCTCTGTCGAGAATCTCCCTACCCTCCCCCTTCCCCCGTGGGGAAGGGGGTCGGGGGGTTTAGGAAAATCCCGCATTGCCCCCGCACCCGCTACCTGCTACGCTGCTTAGACACGGCGGAATCCTCGCATGAGCGACAACGGAGGCAGGAGTGGCAACCCCAACGACGACACGCCCCGACTCCGCGCCCGACGCCGAGCGCAACGACATGTTGACCGGGGCACAGTATCTGGAGAGCCTGCGCGACGACCGCGAGGTCTACATCTACGGCGAGCGCGTGCGGGATGTGACCATCCACCCGTCGTTCCAGAATTCCGCCCGCTCGGTTGCCCGCTTGTACGACACGCTGCACGACCCCACGCAGCGCGACCTGCTGACGACGGTGGACGACTACGGCATCCGCACGCACAAGTTCTTCGCGCCGAGCAAGACGGCACAGGAGTTGTTGGCGGCGCGGGACGCCATCGCGGCGTGGGCACGGATGAGTTACGGCTTCATGGGGCGCACGCCGGACTACAAGGCGGCGTTCATGGCGAGCCTCGGCGCGAACCCGGAGTTCTACGCGCCGTTCGCGGACAACGCGCTCAACTGGTACAAGAAATTCGCCTCCCGCGCCCTCTATCTGAACCATGTACTCGTCAACCCGCCGGTGGACCGGAAGAAGCCGATCCACGAGGTCGCGGATGTCTTCGTCCACGTCGTCGAGGAGCGGGACGACGGCATCATCGTCAGCGGCGCGAAGATGCTCGCGACGGGTTCCGCGATCACGCACGGCACGTTCGTCGCACAGAACAGCTCCGCGAACCTCGAAAAGGGCAAGGCGGAGGATTTCGCGCTCGTCTTCATCGCCGACATGGACACGAAGGGCGCGAAGTTGCTCTGCCGCAACTCGTACGAGGACAAGGCGATCAGCCCCTTCGACCACCCGCTCTCCAGCCGCTTCGACGAGAACGACGCGGTACTGATCTTCGACCGCGCCTTCATCCCATGGGAGAACGTGCTCGTCTACCGCGATGTCGAGAAGGCGAACGCCTTCTACCGCGCCTCGGGCTTCTTCAGCCGCTACAACCTGCAATCCGGCACGCGCCTCGGCGTCAAGCTCGACTTCATGGCCGGGCTGTTCGCGAAGGGGATCGCCGCCAACGGGACGGATGATTTTCGCGGCGTGCAGGTCGCGCTCGGCGAGGTGATCGGCTGGCGTAACCTCATCTGGGCGCTGACGACGACCCTCTGCGTCGATCCGCAACCCGGCCCCGGCGACAGCGTCATCCCAAAAACAGAGAACGCCGCGACGCTGCGCCTCTTCTCGCACCAGTGCTGGACGGAGATTCACTCGCTCTTCGAGACCTACCTCGGCGGCAGCCCGCTCGTCGCGCCGTCGAGCTACAAGGATTTGCTCAATCCCGACCTGCGCCCGATCATCGACAAATATTATCGGGGGTCGGAGAGCAGCGCCGAGGAGCGCGTCAAGCTCTTCAAGTTGATCTGGGACGCCATCGGCACGGAGTTCGGCGCGCGGCACGAGTTGTACGAACGCAATTACTCGGGCAACAACGAGCAAATCCGCCTCGACGTGCTCAACTTCGCGCGCGGCAAGGGCCACCTGGACAGCTTCAAAGCATTCGCCGATCAATGCATGAGCGACTATGACCTGAACGGCTGGACCGCCCCGCCGTGGACGTGGGAAGGCGGAGTAGCGAGTAACGAGTAACGAGAAGTTCGTTCCCTCTCGTTACTCAAGGAGCGCAGCGACGATGAACCCGTTCCCCGACCGACAACTGGACGACGCGCAGGTGGACGAGTACCGCGACTTCTACACCGAATTGATCGGCTTCGTGCCGCCACGCATTCAGGCACGCACCGATCTCTTGTCGCGGCTCGATCCCGAACTGCTCAAGATGCAGGAGGAGATGCGGGCGCGAGCGATGTACCCGGCGTGCTTCGACGTGAAGACCGCCCAATTGATGCTCTTCGGCATCCTGCTCGGCCTCCTGTCGGACGCGACGCGCCTCCACGCCATCGCCGCCCGCCGTGCCGGTGCGACGTGGGAGGAGATGAGCGCGGTCGTCAATCTCGCCTTCCTCTTCCGCGGCCTGCCCGCCGCCAACCTCGGCGCGCAGATCATCCAGGAGATCGCCCAAAGCGAAGGGGAAGCAACGAGTAGCAAGTAACGAGTAGCGAGTAGCGAGTGGGACACTCTCAGTCTCGTTACTCGTTACTGGGGGAAGCAGTGACCGAAGCCATCCGCGACATCGCGCACCTTGGGCACGTCGAGTTACTGACACCGAAGCCGGAGGAGAGCCTCGGCTTCTTTCGCGACGTGCTCGGCATGACGGAGACGGCGCGCACGGGGCAGTCGGTCTACCTGCGCGGCTGGGGCGACTTCGAGCGGCACACGCTGAAACTGACCGAGGCGGCGCACGGCGGTGTCGGGCACACCGCGTGGCGCACCGTCGGCCCCGATGCCCTCCAACGGCGGGCGCGGGCGCTCGAAGCGTGCGGGTGCGGGCGCGGCTGGATCGACGGCGACCTCGGACACGGCGCGGCGTACCGGTTCACCGACCCGGACGGACACCCGATGGAACTCTACTACGATGCGGAGAAGTATCGGCCACCCGAAGCCCTCCGCCCCGCGCTGAAGAACCAGCCACAGCGGTACACGGGCATTGGGGTCGGTGTGCGGCGACTCGACCACATCAACGTGCTCTGTGCGGACGTGACACCGAACCGGGAATTTATGACGGATCATCTCGGCTTCAAGGTGCGCGAGCAGGTGATCCTGGACGACGGGACGGAGGCGGGCGCGTGGATTTCGGTCACGCCGCTCGTCCACGACATCGCCTACACGCTCGACGCGACACGCTCGCGCGGGCGGTTGCACCACATCGCCTACTGGGTCGACAACCGCGAGGATGTGCTGCGCGCGGCGGACCTCTTTCTGGAACACGGCGTCACAATCGAGACCGGCCCATCGAAGCACGCCGTGACGCACGGCTTCTTCCTCTACTGCTTCGAGCCGGGCGGCAACCGCGTCGAGGTCTTCTCCGGCGGCTACCTCATCTTCGCGCCGGATTGGGAGCCGGTCGTCTGGACGCAGGCCGAGCGCGCGAAAGGTCAGGCGTGGAGACTGCGCCTGCCCGAGAGTTTCCACTCCTACGGCACGCCCGATGTGGCGATGGCGAAGGAAGCGATGCGCCACGTCCCGGTCTTCGACCCGCTGTAGCCCAATGGTAGCGTAGGCTTCAGCCTGCGTCCCCGGAGTACCGAATCAACCAGGTAATGTTCATCAGCCTGCGCCACGGTAATAAAGCACAAAAAAGACGCCCCCGGTATTCGTGGGGCGTCGTGGTGAGAAAGGGGAAGGTATCGATGTTCGTGGATGGCCGGGCCACCGTCTGCGCGTCTCGCTCCCGCCAACCGACGTTCGATACCGTGAATCCCTCCGTAATTGCGCTCGTATCCCTTATGAGCGGCGGAACGCACGGCGTGTGCGCCGCTCCTCGGAGAGGACGTTGCTCACGCTTCGCCACCGCCAAACGGTCGGCGTCGAGCGCCTTGCCGAGCATCATCACCACCGCTGCCTCATAGCCAAACATCGTTTTCTCCATTCATTCCTGTCGTTTGCCGCACCACACGTCATCACTGGTATCAGTATGCGGCGCGGCGCGACGTGGCACATCGGCCCAGAGGACAGTAAGTGCACTGTCCTTTCGGAGAGGTTTCCCGCTATCCGACGAATGATTACGGGCGCGTGTCGGTCCGGTGGCTCAAGGCATCCGGGTTGAGGGGGAACGGGACGGGGCGACCATCGAGGTATGCGAGGATGTTCTCGACCACGCCGTCGATGAAGACGGCGTAACTTGCCTCCGCGACCCAGCCGATGTGCGGCGTCAGCACGACATTCGGGAGCGCGACGAGCGGATGGTTCGGCGGTAGCGGCTCCTCCGCGTACACGTCGAGCGCGGCGCCCCAGAGGCGGCCGGTCTGGAGCATCTCGACCAGCGCACCCTCGTCGATCAGCGCGGCACGGGCGGTGTTGACGAACAACGTTTCCGGCTTCATCCGTTCAAGGCGTGCCCGGTCGAGGATGCCGCTGCTCGTCGGCGTGAGGCGCAGGTGAACGGTGACGACGTCTGCCTCCGCGAGCAGATCATCCAGGAGACGGTAGTCCACCCCGGCGTCCGCCGCACGCTCCGGCGTGAGCGACGGACTCCACGCGCTGACCGCCATGCCGAGCGCGGCGCACGCCCGCGCGACGCCACCCCCGATGCGTCCGAGGCCGACGACGCCGAGCCGCTTCCCCGCGAGGTTGCGCCCGACGAACTGCGACCACCGCCCGGCGCGCAATTCCGCGTCGCCGTATGGGATGCGTCGCATCGCGGCGAGGATCAGCCCGACGGTCAGTTCCACCGTGGGCGCGGTCGCCCCGGCGGTACCCGTGACGAGGATGCCGCGCTCCGTCGCCGCCGCGAGGTCGAGGTGACTGCCACCACCCGCCGTCTGCGCGATCATTTCGAGGCGGGGCAGGCGGTCGAGCAACTCCACCCCCAGGGGGATGCGCTCGCGGTTCGCGACGATAATCTCCGCATCCGCGAGCCGTTCGACCCATTCACCGAGCGATTGCGGCATGGTGGTGTGCACGTCAACCACCGCGCGGTCGTGCAGCCGCCGCATCGCGGGTGCGGTGGCGTAGACCGCATTGTAGTCATCGGGCACGACGATCCGCACCGGGCCACCGCTCCGCATCGCACGCCTCCCTATCTGGTTTGCTCCTTCTCCTCGCGGTATGCGCCGTGAAAGGAGCGGTCGGGGATGAAGCCTGCCGCGCTCGCGACGCGGTTATTGAAGTTGTAGATCGCCGCTGTGTTGATCACATCGTAGACATCCTCGGTGCTCAAACCATGGCCGCGCAGCGCCTCGATATCGTCCTCGCTGCACTCGACGGGCGTGCGCGTGATCTTGATGACGTAATCGCAGATGGCGCGCTCGCGCGGGGCGAGGCCCGCCCGGCGGTAATCCTGCACGATGCGCTCGACTTTCACGGGATCACCGGTCAGGCGCCGCAACTCGGCACCGTGATTGGTCAGTCACAACATGCAGCGGTTCTCGGCGGAGACGACCACGCCGATCATCTCGCGGTCGATCCGGCTCAGGCCGGATGGCCCCCGGTTGATGTGGTCATACAGCGCGAGCCAGCACAGCATCGCCTCCGGTCGCCACGAATGGACGCGGACGACGTTGTTCGGCGCGCCGAGTTTCTCGCGCTGCCGCCGGACAATGTCGGCGATGCGCGGGTCGAGGTCCCGCTCCTCTGGGATGGGGAACCAACTGATCCGCTCCGTCGGCATCCAATCCGAGGCGGGTGCGCCCTCGGTGTCGGCTGATGCATTCTGACCGGTATCGCGGGCCGTTTGCTCCGCGTCCATGTGCGTGCTCCCTTCCGGTGGTATCGGTGCGACTGCCGTTCACCATGACGCTTGGAGCGTATCACAGGCGCAGCATGGGTGAAACACCCACCAACACCGATCATCGCCGACCATGAGGAGCCGAAATCCCGCGCGTCGACGCGCCGAACATGCTATTGTACACAGCCAACGGACGACACGAAGGAAAGGACGCGGCATGGCGACTCAGGAGGAAAAGCAGGCGTACATCGACGCGATGGTCACCGAGCGCGGCTACGTCCTCGATTACCACAAGGTGGCCGTGCAGCAGGACTTCGCATTCATCAAGGCCGCGAATGAATTGGTGGACGCTGCGTACCTCAAGCAGCGTCGCCTCGACCGCCGGACGAAGGAACTAATCTTCATCGTCAGCCTGACTGTCATGCGCGCGAGCAAGGGGCACATCCAGAGCCACATCCGTGTCGCGCTCGATCTCGGCGTGTCGAAGGAGGAAATACTGGAAGCAATCGAGATCGCCTTCCCGGAGGCGGGCGCGGTGGCATTCCAGGCAGGCTTTGATGCGTGGCGGGAAGTCGTCGGTGCGGAGGGCATCGAACCGACCGTCTCCGCGCATCAGGGCGGCAGCGGCACGAATTAGCCGGTGCATCAAATCATCGCGAAGGAGCGCCGCGTCGTGGGGGAGTCCGCACACGATCTGATCGGGTTCATCGGCATCGGGCACATGGGCCTCCCCATGACGCGGCGGCTGCTCGCGGCGGGGTATCGCGTGCTCGCGTATGACATCGCGCCCGACGTGGCACAAGAAGCCGTGGCGAGCGGCGCGGAAGCCGCCGAGGACGTGCCCGATGTCGGGCGGCGGTGCCGCACGGTCATCACGATGCTCCCCGACTCGGACGCGGTCGATGCCGTCGTGCGCGCAGGGCCTCGGTGCGGCGATGGCGTCGGGAACTGTGCTGATCGACATGAGCACCGCCACCCCGCGGCGCACCGTGCAACTCGCGCGGTGGCTTGGGGAGCGGGAGGTCGGGATGCTCGACGCGCCGGTGACGGGCGGCGTCGCGGGCGCGGAACGGGGATCGCTCACCGTGATGGTCGGCGGGCCACGCGCGCTGTTCGACGCGCACGCCCCGGTCCTCCGCGCGCTCGGAAAGGCGATCCAGTACGTCGGGCCGACGGGGACGGGCCACACGATCAAGGCGATTAACAACATGGTCTCCGCCACGACGATGGCGGTCACGTCCGAGGCGCTCGCGCTCGCGGTGAAAGCGGGGATCGACGCGGAGACCGCACTCGCCGTCATCAACAGTGGCACGGGCCGCTCGTGGTCCAGCGAGTACAAGTTCCCGACATTCGTGCTCAATCACGCCTTCAACTCCGGCTTCTCGGTCGCGCTGATGCGGAAGGATGTCGATATCGCGGTGGACCTCGGGCAGGAGCATGCCGTGCCGCTGTTTGTTGCCGCCGCCGCGCAGCAACTCTACCGCTACGCCGTCGGGCACGGCCTCGGCGACCAGTGCCACACGGCAATTGCGACGATCCTCGAGGAGATGGCGGGCATTCGCCTCGACGGGGCGCACGAATCGATCGCCGAACGGCGCGACAACCCCAGTGGCGGCGGGTTTTAGCCTGCCGCCGTATTGAGGTTCGGCAGGCTAAAGCCCGCCGCCACCATTAATCCAGGAGAACACCGATGACCTCCTGCCTAGCATACAAAGTCTACGCGGTGAAATATGCGACGCGCGACGCCCGGCGCGGCGAGCACTTCTATGGCGGCGACCCGCACGACGGCCCGATGCCGATGGACTACTTCGTCTGGGCGGCCGTCTCACCGGAGCACACCGTCGTCGTGGACGCGGGATTCACCACCGCAGTCGCCGCGCGGCGCGGGCGCACGCATCTCCGCACGCCGATGGAGGGGTTGCGCTTGATCGGCATTGACGCGGCTGCCGTTCGACACGTCGTCCTCACCCATCTCCACTACGACCACGTCGGCAACCTCGATGGCTTCCCGGCGGCGACTTTTTATGTGCAAGAGGCGGAGATGGCCTTCTGGACGGGGCGGCACGCGGGCCGTGGCGTTTTCCCCGCCCTTGTAGAGCCGGAGGATGTGCTCTTTCTGGTGCGGGAGAACTTCGCGCGCCGCGTCCGGTATGTCCGCGAGACGGCGGAAGTCGTGCCGGGCATCACCGTCCATCGCGTCGGCGGGCACGCGGCGGGGTTGCAGGTCGTCCGCGTGCCGACCGCGCGGGGCAATGTCGTCCTTGCTTCGGATGCGACGCACTTCTACGCGAACATTGACGAGGATCGCCCCTTCAGCCTCGTACACGTCTTGCCGGAGATGTACGATGCGTTTGACACGGTGCGCGCCCTCGCCGATTCTTCCGCGCACATCATTCCGGGCCACGATCCGCTCGTGATGAAACGCTACCCGGCGGCGATTTCGGGCTTGGAAGAGATCGCTGTCCGCATTGCATAGGCATCGGGCGACAGAGACGAAATACCCACCCGGTGAAAAGCCATTCGCGGTACGAATTGCTCGGCCACGGGATTGACACACGCCACAATCCGAGTACAGTTTCGTTTGTCAGCCATAGGTCTCGAACAATGGACGGAAAGTGTGTAGACGTTCGCTGCGCCGGTTTGTTGCCGGTCAGCAATGAGGGGGAGCACAATGTCATCTCAGCACCCGGTCAATCGGCGTCAAATGTTGCGTCTCGCGACGGGTGCGAGCGCCGCCGCGCTCCTTGCCGCGTGCGGCGGGAGTAGCGCACCCAAAGCGCCCGCTGTCGGTGGTGGCGGCAGCGGCAGCGGCAGCGGCACGACTGCTCCCGGCGCCGCCGCGACGACCGCCCCGGCGGCAAGCGGCGCGACCCCGGCGGCGAACAGTGCGGCTTCTGCGGGCGGCGGCAAGTTCTACATCCTCGTGGACAAGGGCGTGACGGATGCAGGCCTGCTCGATGGAACGGCTGCCTACAACACGAGCACTAAGAATGTGCCGGGGGTGGAACTGGAAGACGCCGTCGCGGGGCAATGGGAAGCGAAGGTGCTGCCGCAGATCAAGGACAAGAGTCTGCGCTGGAGCGGCGAGGGATACATCCCCTACTTCGACAAGTACAAGGAGACGAAGGCGGGCATCTCCGCGCCATTGGATGACCTCATCAAGAACAGCAAGGTGCCGTGGCTGGCGAACATGAAAGACGCGTACATCTCGCCGCGCATCGCCGATGCCGAGCTGATTGACGGCAAGCGGTACTATCTGCCGATGCGCCTGCATCCCCATCTCATCGGCTGGCGGCAGGATTACATCGAGGCGGCCGGCTACCCCACCATGCCCAAGACATGGGACGAGGTGGATCAGATGCTGCCGAAGATCAAGAAGGCGACGGAAAAGGACCAGGTCGTCCCGATGTCCATCGCGCGCGACCTTTGGCGCACTATCGGCGTCACCTTCGCGACGATGCTGGACGACTACGCCGATGAGCAGGGAATCTTCCGGCTCGAAAGCCCGGAGTGGTTCGCCACGATGGAGTATTTCAAGAAGTGGATGGATGCTGGCCTCGCCCGCTTCGATACCCAGGACGACGCGATTAACCTGTGGCAGAAGGGCAAGTTCGCCATGTCGCTTGGGTCGCATTCATGGGTGCGGCTGGGGCGGGCGGTCTACGGGCCAGATAAAGTCAAAGGCGGCATCCCACCGCAGCCAAACGCGACACAGAAGCCGCGCACATGGGTGCATATCGATTCCTTCTGCGTCTTCAACAACGCGCCCAACCCGCAGGGCGCGCTGGACTGGGCGGCCACCGTCTACGGGCCGGAAGGCCCCGCCGCCGAGGCGTGGTGGAAGACGACCCTCGGTGTCTCCGGGATGCCGCCGTATCAGAGCATGATTGACAAGCTCATCAAGCCAAACAAGGATATCAGCGAGATGCTCGATATCCTGAGCATCCTGCCCAATAGCCGCGTCAACACCGCCGCGCAGACGAATGGGTACAACACCGTACAACTCGTGCTGCCGCCGATCTTCGACCGCTACTTCAAGGGCGAGTTCTCGTCGGCAAAGGACGCCTCCGCCGCCATCCGCAAGGGAGTCAATGACGAACTGGCGAAGCAGAAGACTTGACGCAGTAGCCAGTGACCGGTAGCCGGTCGTCAGTCATCAGCGGTCACGGCCTCCGCCCACCTGATGACTGACGACCAGAGAAGGTACGCAGTTCGCGAGGGAAATCTGGTGGTGGCGGGCTTTAGCCTGCCACCACCGGGAAAATCGTCCCAACTACGTAAGTCCTACAAACTGATTGACCTTCGGGGGGTTTGTGGAATGGCACACGAGACAACAACGGCCCGCACCGGGGATCAGGAGGCCGGTCACGGGGCGAACTGGCTCCGCGCGCTGCGGGGGCTACGGAACGAGCGACGCGGCGAGACATTGGCAGGGCTGATCTTCGTTGGCCCGGCACTCCTCTTTTTCGTCGTATTCAATGCCTATCCCCTCCTCCGCGCCATCACGATGGCATTCACCGACTACCGGTACCTCATACCCGGATACGCGCCGTTCGTGGG
This sequence comes from Thermomicrobiales bacterium, assembly GCA_038232175.1. GTDB lineage: Bacteria > Chloroflexota > Chloroflexia > Thermomicrobiales > JALYUS01 > JALYUS01. The sequence continues at coordinate 4,036 of JBBSII010000031.1, read as the reverse complement.
GTTGGGGAACTGGGTGGAGATGGTGCACGATCGCGTCTTCTGGGAAGCGCTCCGCCGGTCATTGGAGTACTTCGGCATCTTCCTTGTCCTGAACTTCGCCTTCGCCTTCATCATCGCCGTGCTCATCACCGAGATCCGCAGTAACCGTGAGGCGAGTGTCTACCGTGCGCTCGTCTATCTGCCGGTGGTGCTGCCGATCGCGGTGGCAGTGCTGGTGTGGAAGCAACTGCTGAGCCACGATTTCGGCTACCTCGACATCTTCCTCAGAAGTGTGCTGCGTATCCCGCATACGCCGGACTTCATCCGCGATGCGACGTGGACGGTGCCGGTGTTGGCGGTGATCGCGGTATGGAGAGCGCTCGGGTCGAACATTCTGCTCCTACTCGTCGGGTTATACAATATCAATACCGATCTCTATGAGGCGGCCGCACTCGATGGCGCGGGGTGGTGGCGGCGACTCTTCTCGATCACGATCCCGCTCATGCGCCCGAGCTTCGTGATCGTCTTCGTGCTGTCGGCCGGCGTGCTCGGCACCGTCGAGGAGTCACTCGTCTTCTTCGGAGTGACGGATGCGGGGCCGTTTGCCGCCGGCAGACTTGTCGGGCGGTACGGGTACGAAGTTGCCTTCCTCCAGGGCGACCTCCGCTGGGGCTACGCCAGCGCGATCAACCTCACTGTCGCGATCATCTCAATGGCCATCTCATTGCTGATCTTCCGCCTCCTGCGTTCGGAAAGGACGTCCTGATGGCGACCACCCCCCGCGTCGTGCGTCACGAGCGCCCTGCGGCAGCCCCCCCTGTCCGGCAGCATCTTTCCCTCGGCTTCATCGGTCGCAGGGTCATCGTGCGGGCGCTGCTCGTCGGCTGGCTCATCATCTTCCTGCTGCCGGTTGTCTGGACAATTTCCTCCTCATTCAAGAACCGAACCGACCTGTATCAAGCCACGCCAAGCCTCATCACGCTCAAGCCGACGCTGGCGAACTATCAGTTCGCCCTGCGGCGGCTGCGCAACTTCTCGCTTCTCTACCGCAACAGCATCATCGTCACCTCCGGCGCGGTAATTCTTCAGACCATGCTCGCCACATTAGCGGGCTACGGTTTTGCGCGCGTCCACTTTCGCGGGCGTGATTTGATCTTCTACTCGATGCTGCTACTCATTTTCGTCCCGCGTACGGTGACCCTGACGGCGCAGTATGAGGTGATGAATTCGCTCGGGCTGCGTAATTCGCTCTACGGCCTCATCCTCGCCTTCTCGGCAGGGCTGGCGGTGCCAACCTTCATCATGCGGCAGGCATTTCTCGGCATCCCCAGTGAGTTCGAGGACGCGGCGAAGATTGACGGGTGCAACCGTTTCCAGACCTTCCGGCATATCATGGTGCCGATGGTCTCGGGCGCGATGGTCGTCGTGGCAATCTTTGAGTTCATCCGTGTGTGGGGCGAATATCTCTTCACACTCACGATGATCGACGATCAGCGCAAGTTCACCCTCGGCATCGGGATGGTCCAGCAGTTCGCACAGAGCACCATCGAGACCGGGGAGTTCACGAGTTACGGGGCGCAGTCCGCCGCCTATATCATGGCCGCCGCTCCGGTCGTCCTCTTCTTTCTCGGTCTGCAGCGGTGGTTTGTGCGCGGCTTGCTCAGCGGGCTGAAACTCTGAGCGACCACGACGTGCAACCGGAACGCAAAGCCAACGGGCGATCCACCCGTCGGCATCTGATTGACGAATGGGAGTGCAAACATGGCGGAGCGCGTGCGGCTGGCAATCGTCGGGTGTGGCGGAATGGGACGGCGGCACCTCACCGGGTTCACGGAACTGGCGCGCACGGACTTTCGCAACGCCGATCTCGTCGCCGTCTGCGACCTCAATCGGCAGAACGCTGAGGACCTCGCGGATGAAGCGTTGGAGCACTTGGGCGTGCGCCCGCAGGTCTTTACGGATGCCGCGCAGATGGTCAACGAAGTCGAGTTGGACGGCGCGGACTGCCCGACGGATACCGGCTCGCACCACAATGCCGCGACGCTGCTGCTCGATCTCGGTTTGCACACGATGTGCGAAAAACCGCTCGCGATCACCATACGCGGCTGCAACAAGATCATCGAAGCGGCCGAGCGGTCGGGCAAGATTCTTTCCGTCGCGGAGAACTTCCGGCGCGACCCGATCAACCGGCTCATCAAGGCGCTCATCGATGACGGCGCGATTGGCGACCCGCAGTTCATCCTCGAAGCGTACATCGGGGACCGCAATAACATGATCATCACGCCGTGGCGACACCAGAAGATGACCGGCACGATCACGCTCGACGCGGGGGTCCACAATACCGACATCCTCCAGTACTACTTCGGCGACGCCGAAAGCGCCTTCGGGCAGACGCGCTTGTACGAGAAGACGCGCTACAAGAGGAGCACGGGCGGCCCTGGCGGCTTCTACGAGAAGTGGGGCAAGAACTTCCCCGACTCCTTCGAGGCGACGGGCGAGGACGCGATCTTCGGCATCATCAACTTCAAGAACGGGGCGCTCGCCCAGTGGATCGACCATCACGCGGGGCATGGCCTGCCCTATCGAACCCGGACAATCTACGGCACGAAAGGCTCGATTGTCTCCCCCGGCGACCGGAATGGCCAGCCCGTCCGGCTCATTCTGGATGATGGCACGGATGTGCGGGACGAGCGCATCCTGGACTACGCGCCGAGTTATCGCCTCAGCCCCGTCGCGTCGCGGCTCTTCGGCGGCGAGCGCGTCTGGACGTACAACTACGACTTCCCCGTCACGGATCGGAAGATTCTGGCGCTGGAGTACCACGAACTCGCGGAATGCATCCGCTCCGGCGCGCAGCCGGAGGTCAATGGCGCAGTGGCACGGCGCGATGTCGCGCTCGTCTACGCCCTGTTCGAGTCGCAGTACGCCGGTCGCCCCGTCACCATCGAGGAAGTCGAATCGAGCGCCGTGGACGCCTACCAACGCGAGATTGACGAGCACCTCGGCCTCATCCCGAAGCCCGTGTCGGCATAAGAAGGGTGAATGGAGCGAACTACGGTGATGAAGCTTTCGTTTAGCACATGGGGGATGCAGCAGACGCCGATTGATGTCGCGGTCAAGCACTGTGCCGACCTCGGCTTCGACGGCCTTGAGTTGACCGTGATCCCCCGCTGGCCGACCGACGCCGCGACGATGGACGCCGCCGAGCGGAGACGCATCCGCACACTCTACGATGATCATCACATCGAACTCTGCGGCCTTTCCGGCAACACGCCCCTCCTGACCGGAGACGCTTCCGCGCGTGCCCGGAACATCGAGACATTCAAGACGTACCTCGACCTCGCGGCGGAGTTGCAGCATCCAGGCGAGCATCTCTCGATCAGCACGACCTCCTCCGCGCCGCCGGATCAGTGGGACGCGGTAAAAGGCGAGTTGGTGGACCTGTTCGGCAACGCCGCCGCCTATGCTGAATCCATCGGCGTCATCGTCGGGGCGGAGCCGCACGTCAGCAACGCGCTGCACACGCCGGAGCAGGCGATTTGGCTCGTCCAGCAGGTCAACTCGCCCGCGCTCGGCATCCACTTCGACATCAGCCACTTCAATGTGCAGGGCATGGAGATGGAGACGGTCGTCGCGCAACTCGTGCCGTACAGCGTCCACACGCACATCAAGGACGAGCGCGGCATCGCGCCGAACCACGAATTCCTCATTCCCGGCGAGGGCGACATGGATTACGTCGGCTACCTTACGGCGATGGATCGCGCCGGGTGGGCCGAGCACATCACCGTCGAGATCAGCCTGATGGTGCAGGCCCGCCCAGGCTTCGACGCGCTCGCTGCCGCGACGCAGTCATACAACGTGCTCGCCAAAGCATTTGAAATTGCGGGGGTCGAACGCCCGCGCCGCTAACGTAGTGGCGTGCGCGGACGAAGCCAAAACATACCCAGCCTCCATTTGCAGAAACCGTGGCAAAAAGGTGGTCAGATGTTTGTCGATTTGATCGGCTACTGAACGACTACCTTGCGTCGGCAGATGTTCTGGCGGCATGGGAGAGCTT
>JBBSII010000030.1:0-14508 GCA_038232175.1 Thermomicrobiales bacterium | reverse complement strand
GCGTCGTCGCGAAGCCGTACTGTTCGAGCATGTCCGCGACTGCTTTCGAGGAGACGACCTCCTGCATCGCGATCTCCGGATGCGCGTGAATGAACCGGCTCACCGCGAGGATGTCGCCCGTCGCGTCGTCAATCGCCCGCAAAACCTTCGCGCGTAGTGCCGCCTCCGCCATCTTTTTTATGCTCTCTTTCGATGCTTATACGAACTCTTATTCGTGCTGTCATGTTGTGTTACAACCGAGCAATGAGAGGACTGGGAATCCCGGTCGATAGTGCGGCCCTGGTAGTACTGGGGCCGCGCTATCGTTGTCCCGTAGGGGCGGCGCTCGAACCGTCCGCTGTGGCAATCCACGGCGCAATGGCGGAATACCGAGTGCCGCCATGAGGGCGGGGAGGGCGGTTCGAGCAGGTTACGCCCCTATGTACGCTATCACGCCATTTTCATCGCGAAAGAGTATAGATAACTCCTACTCTTTCTCGTACAACTCTGTCCAGTGCTTGTGCTCATCCCACGCCTTGGCGACTAACTCCGGGTTGGTGAGGAGGTCGAGGGCGGTGAGGGCCATCGCGGTGGAGACCTTGATCAGTTGGTCGTAGCCGAATTCGGAGCACGAGGCGTCCACGACCTGCTGCGAGTGGCCGGGGATCAGTGTGTGGCTGATCGCGAAGGAGCCGGTGACGGAGGGCACGACGTACGAGACATTGCCGAAGTCCGTCGAGTACGGGCCGCGCTCGCCCTGATCGCGCCCGTTCACCTCCATCCCGGCGGCGCGCATGTTCTCCTCGTAGATGCGCCCGATGACGTACGAGGGGCGCATGTCGTAGCAGGTCGGGGCGGCGTGGTGCATCTCCATCGTCGTCTCGGTCAGCATCGCCGCGCCCTCGGCGATGGTGCGGAACTTCTTCTCCAGCACCTTCAGGTAGTCGCGGTCGGCGGCGCGGACGAAGAACTTCGCGGTGGCGTAGTGCGGCACGACATTCGGCGCGTCGCCGCCGTGCGTGATGATGCCGTGGATGCGCGCGTCCTGCTTGATGTGCTGGCGCATTGCGTCGATGCCGGTGAAGAGTTTGATCACGCCGTTGAGGGCGTTCACGCCGTTGTAGGGGTCGGCGGCGGCGTGCGCGGGCTTGCCGTGAAACTCAACGTCGATGTGCGAGACCGCGAGGCACGTCCCGCCGGGGTACTGCGTCGCCGAGCCGGTGTACGGCCCCGCATGGTGGATCATCAGCGCGGCGTCCACATGCTCGAAGACGCCCGCGTCGATCAGGATCGCCTTGCCGCCGCCGCCTTCCTCCGCCGGGGTGCCGATGATCTGGAAGGTGCCGTCGATCTGGTCCATGATCTGACCCAGCCCAATCGCCGCCCCGAGGCCGGACGCACCGATCAGGTTGTGGCCGCAGCCGTGCCCGATGTTCGGCAGCGCGTCGTACTCCGCGAGCACCGCCACCGTCGGCCCCGGTCCCTTGCCGCGCTTCGTCGCCCGGAAGGCCGTTTCCAGCCCACCGAGCGGCTTCTCCACCGCGAACCCCTGCTGCCGGAGCGTATCCGCCAGCAATCGCGAGGCGAATTGCTCCTGAAAGCCGATCTCGGGCCGCTTATGGATCTGATCCGCGACGCTGATCACTCCCGGCGCGTGCTCGTCAATCGCCCCCGCGACCTGCCGCCGCAACTTCTCGCGCATGTCGTCTGCCACTGCTCTCCCCCTTAGATTGAAAATACGTGATCACAGAGGCTCAGAGGACATAGAGATGAGCGAAAGAAGGTTTCTCCCCTCTGCCCCTCTATGCTCTCCGTGGCTCTATGGCGACCCTTTCCGGCAGCATAGCATACCTGTCCGGCATCACGCGGAGGTTAGTGTCTGCTTCATGTAGGCGAGGGCGGCCTCCGGTGTCGGGTCAACGCCATTGAGCAGGGCGAGGTAGTAGGAGACCCAGTCGCCGAGGGAGATGCACCAGAGCATCTGTGCGAGGCGGGTCTGCCCCTTCACCGTGACGATGCCGCACGCGATGCCGGACTGTTCCAGTAGGTCGGTCGTCACCTGCCAGTGCAGCGCGACGCGCGGATGGTCGTACGACGAGCGCAACTGCACCGCCGCGAGGCGGCCCGCGTTCCCCGCCGGGTGCGCGTAGCCGAGTACCGATGTGTGGTTCAGTTCCGGCGGGCTGTCGATAATCGCGCTTGTCTTGGCGTTCGCGCCCAGTTGCTCCTTCCACCAGAGTGTCACCGGTTCGAGGAAGCCTGCGGCGTAGATGAGCGGAATCTTCCCTGCGAACTCCCGTGCCATCTGCTTGGCGGGGTTGTCGGCGGCGCGCACGTCCGGCCCGAACGCGGCACGGGCCTCTTGCAGCACCGCGACGGCCTCCGTGACCGGCTCGTCCATGCCGCGCGTCAGATGCACAGCGCGCGCGATGCCGAGGAGCGACATGAACATGTAGCCGACCGCCGTGCGCGGCTTCGCCCCGGCGACCGAATAATTCACGAGGGGCGCGCGGTGGGTAACTGAGAGCGTGGCGAGATGCCCGCCGGACGTGACGATGATCGGCTTCGCGCCGCGATCGATCGCCTCCTCGAACAGCGTGATCGTCTCCTCAGTGTTGCCGGAGTGCGACACGCCGACGACGGTGCTGTCCGGCCCGACGAAGGCGGGGAGTTCGTACCCGCGCACGACGACGACCGGGATCTGCGCGGTGTGCGCGACAATCGCCCGCAGGAAGTCCCCGCTCATCGCCGCGCCGCCGATGCCGACGACGATGAAACTGAAGATGTCCGCGTGCTTGTCCGGCAGTTCGAGCAGGCGCACGTAGTCCCATGCCCGCTCGATCTGCTCCGGCAGCCCCGCGATCTGCCCCATCATGTCCTGCGTATCCACCGCCGCGTACGTCTCCGGTCGGTCGAGGTCCACCCGCTGCTCACTCATCCGCTGCCCCCTGAATACGAAATACCTAGCCACAGAGGCACAGAGAACACAGAGAAAGGCGTAAAGATCAACCCTTTTTCTCCTCCTCTGTGCCCTCCGTGCCTCTGTGGCTAACGTTCCCTAGATTTTGCCCCGGCTCACGAGGGCTTCGGCGATCTGCACCGCGTTGAGCGCGGAGCCTTTGCGCAGGTGATCCATCGCGGACCAGAAGACGAGGCCATAGGGGTTGCTGTTGTCGTCGCGGATGCGCCCGACGGCGACGCTATCCTGCCCCGCGACGCCGACCGGGTGCGGGTAGAGGCCGACACTCGGATCGTCCTGCACGCGCAGCCCCGGCGACTTGCCGAGGACGCGCCGCGCGTCGTCCGCGCTGAGGAGGCGCGAGAACTCCGCGTGCACATTCTGCGTGTGCGCCTGATAGACTGGCGCGCGCACGGCGGTCGCGGCTATCCGCAGTTCGGGCGCGCGCAGAATTTGCTTCGTCTCCTGCGCGAGCAGCCATTCCTCGCGCGAGTAGCCATCCGCATGGAAGACGTTGACCTCCGGCAGCAGGTTGAATGCGATCGGGTGCGAGAAGATGTGCGCGACCGGCTCCTTGCCCTGCAAGACGGCCTGGGTCTCGTCCGTCAACTCGCGGATCGCCCCCACCCCCGCCGAGCCGACCGCGCAGAGCGCTGTCACGGTGACGCGGCGCACCGGGTTCAGGCGATGGAGCGGCGCGAGCACGAGGCAGAGCTGGATCGTCAGATCGTGCGGACAGGCGACGATGCGCGCGCCGTTGTCGAGGATTTCCGCGTTGACCTCCGGGATGATGAGCGGCGTCGTTTCGCTCGCGTTCTCCCGCCCGGTGACGTTGATGACCATGCAGCCGGCATTGCGCGCGTGCGGGAGCACCTGCGCGTTAATTTCCCTGCCGGCGGCGAGGAAGACGAGATCGAGATGGTTGAACGCGCCGGGAAGCGGCCGCTCAACCGCGATCTCGCCCTCACCGAAGGGGAGGCGCTGACCGACGGAGCGGTCCGACGCGAAGATGTTCAGTGTGCGAATCGGGAAGTGGCGCTGTTCGAGGATGCGGATCAGTTCGGTCCCCAGTATCCCCGTCACGCCGACAACGCCGACGCGATAACTCGTCATGAAGGTCCCCTTTTCAAAGGCCAACTGACGGCACCCGCCGCCAGCGCATCGTACAGGGTATCACATCGGCGCGGACGGTAGACGGATGCGGTTCTCGGAAGAACCCGGCCTCCGCTCCCTCACAGATCAGGGTTTATGCGTTCTCGCCTTCAGGGAAGCCTAACCCTCGGCATAGCGAGAACGCATACGCCCTGCCTCACAGATACCCTCTCGCGAACAAATCACGCCAGTCACGCCAGTCACGCCAGTCGTGTATACTTCGCGGTGGTCTGTCCTTTGCGATGAAACCCGATACGAGGTATGGCGATGCACGAGGCTCCCCGGCGCCCTGCGACCGATGCGGTATTCGCGGGCGGCGGCGAGATGGGCGCGCTCATGCGCGCGCTCGATTGGTCGGCCATATCGCTCGGGCCGGTCGGTGACTGGCCCCAGAGCCTGCGTACCGCCGTCAGTATTTGTCTCACGTCGCGCTTCCCGATGCTCGTCTGGTGGGGGCCGGACCTCGTCATGCTCTACAACGACGCCTATCGCCCGCTCATCGGCACGAAACATCCGGTTGCAATGGGGCAGCGAGGAGTGGAGTGCTTTCCCGAGATCTGGGAAATCATCGGCCCAATGCTCACCGGCGTGCGCGCGGGGCAACGCGACCTGGTCGGAGGACCAACTCATCCTCCTCGACCGCAGCGGCTACGCCGAGGAGTGCTACTTCACCTTCTCCTTCAGCCCGATCCGTGACGAGAGCGGCGGCATCGGCGGCATCTTCACCGCCGTGACCGAGACGACCGAGCGTGTCCTCGGCGAGCGGCGGCTGCGCACGCTCCGCGCGCTCGCGGGCGCAGCCTCGGAGGCACGGACGACGGAGGATGCCTGCCGCCGTGCCGTGGACGCGCTCGCCGCGAACCCTGCCGATATCCCCTTTGCCCTGCTCTACCTGCTCGACGCGGATGGGGCGGCGGCCCGACTCGCCGCCGCCGCGCACCTCGCCCCCGGCACCCCCGCCAGCCCGACAGTCGCCCCGCTCGCTGGCGAATCGGGAGATGTCGGTTGGCCACTCGCGCGGGTCGTCGCCACCGCCGAGGCCGCGCGACTCGATGACCTCCCGCGCCGCTTCGGCGCTCCCCCCGGTGGCCCATGGGATACGCCGCCCACGACCGCTCTCGCTCTGCCCATCCCATCCCGCGCGCGGGAGTCCCTTACGGGGCTACTAGTCGTCGGGATCAGCCCCCACCGCGCCCTCGACGAGGCGTACGAGGCGTTCTACGGCCTCATCGCGGGCCACATTGCCACCGCGATCGGCGATGCGCGGGCGTACGAGGAGGAACGTCGGCGCGCGGAGGCGCTCGCCGAACTCGACCGCGCCAAGACGGACTTCTTCGGCACTATCAGCCACGAGTTCCGCACGCCCCTCACGCTGATGCTCGGCCCCGTCGCGGACGCGCTCGGCGACATCAACAGTGCGCTGGCGCCGGTGCAACGGGAACGGCTGTAAGTCGCACAGCGCAACGGCCTGCGCCTCGAGCGGCTCGTCAACAATCTGCTCGACCTCTCCCGCATCGAGGCAGGCCGGATCGAGGACTCCTACGAGCCGACCGATCTCGCGGCGTTCACTCGCGAACTCGTCGGCCTCTTCCAATCGGCGATCGAGCGCGCGGAGCTGCGCCTCACCGTTGATTGCCCGCCACTGCCCGCGCCCGTCCATGTGGACCGCGAGATGTGGGAGAAAATCGTCCTCAACCTGCTTTCCAACGCGCTCAAGTTCACCTTTGAGGGCGAGATCGTCGTGCGGCTGCGCGCCGACGGAGGCCGCGCTGTCCTGACCGTCTCCGACACCGGGACGGGCATCCCGCCGGAGGAACTGCCGCACCTTTTCGAGCGGTTCCATCGCGTGCGGGGCGCGCGTGCCCGCACATTCGAGGGGTCGGGGACCGGGCTGGCGCTCGTGCGGGAGATCGCCCGACTGCATGGTGGCGAGGTGGCCGCGACGAGTGCAGTGGGAGCAGGGACGACCTTCACCGTCGCGATCCCGACCGGTACGGCGCACCTGCCCGCCGACCGGATCGCCGTCGGGCACACCGCCACGTCCACCGCCGCTCTGTACGTCGAGGAGGTATTGCAATGGTTGCCCGACGGGGCGGATGGCGACGATGCAGCCGAGGGCGGCATTGGTGCGACGACATCGGGGGGCACGGAAAGCGGCGCGTCGGCAGGGATGCTCGCCGGGGCGCACATCCTCCTCGCCGACGACAACGCGGACCTGCGCGCGTACGCGCGATGGCTGCTACGGGGCGACTACGCCGTCGAGACGACCGCCGATGGGGAGGCGGCGCTGGCTGCGGCACGGGAACACCCGCCGGATTTGATCCTCGCCGACGTGATGATGCCGCGACTCGACGGGTTCGGGCTGCTGCGCGCGCTGCGCGCCGACCCGCGCACGCGGGACATCCCGGTGATCTTCCTCTCCGCCCGCGCCGGGGAGGAGTCGGCGATCGAGGGGTTCGAGGCGGGGGCGGACGGCTACCTCGTCAAGCCCTTCTCCGCGCGCGAGTTGCAGGCGCGCGTGGCTGCGGCGCTGGCGACGGCGCGACTGCGGCGGGAAACAAGGCGCGCCGAGCGGGCGGAGCGCGAGCGCATCTACACCATGCTGCTCCAAGCCCCGGCCGGGATCGCCGTCTTCCGCGGGCCGCGCCACGTCGTCGAGTTCGCCAACCCGCGCGTCTGCGAATTGTGGGGACGCACGCTGGAGCAGGTGCTCGGCAAACCGATCTTCGAGTCGCTGCTGGAGGCGACGGGCCAGGGCTTCGAGACGCTGCTCGACGGTGTACTTTCAACCGGCATATCGTTCGTTGGCACCGAGCTACCCGTGACGCTCGACCGCGAGGGGCGACACGAACTCGTCTACTTCGATCTCGTCTACGCGCCGGTTCGCGAGCCGGGAGGGGAGATCGGCGGCGTGATCGTCATCGCGACCGAGGTGAGCGATCAGGTGCGGATGCGCGAGCGAGCGGAGGAGGAGCGTCAGCAGTTCATCGCGATGGTGGCGCACGAACTGCGCAACCCGATCACGTCGCTGATAGGCTACGCGCAACTGATGAAACGGCGGGAGCGGTACGACGCCAAAGCGATGGAGACGATCATCGCCCAGGCGCAACGGCTGGAGCGCCTCACCGTCGACCTGCGCGAGACGGTGCGCGCCCGGCTGGGGGCGCTCGCGATTGCGACCGGCCCGGTGGATGTCGTCTCGCTCGTCCGTGCCACCGTGGAGCAGGCGCAGGCGACGACGGAGGCGCACACCATCGCCGTCGAGATGCCAGATGCCCTCCCGTCGGCGCGATGGGACGCCGACCGCGTCGCGCAGGTGCTGGGCAACCTGCTCCTGAACGCGGTCAAGTACAGCGAGGGCGGCGAGGTGTGCGTCCGCGTCACGGACGAGGGCGCGTCGGTGCGCATCGCCGTCGCGGACCGTGGCATCGGGATTCCGCCGGAGGCGCTGTCGCACATTTTCGAGCCGTTCTATCGAGCGGAGAACGCAGTCGGCGGCAGCCGACGCGGGATGGGTCTGGGGTTGCCGATCACCAGGGCGCTCATCGAGGCGCACGGCGGCGAGATTGCGGTGGAATCGCACATCGGCGAAGGCAGCACATTCACGCTCACGCTCCCGTACGACGCCTCCACACCGTGACACGATGACGCGCGGTTCCGCGCGCAACCGATCCGCTGTGCGGACGTTACATCAAACAGAGTGGGGCGGGGTTACGGGGGAAGAGGGGTCATGCGGGAACATCAAACGCGCGGAACGCGCGACGGTAACTGGAAGCGCACAGGGATCAAGGCGAGCATCCTGGTCGTGCTCATCGTCGGGGTATTCTTCGGCATCACGCAGGCGATTATCCTGCTCACGCTCTACGCGATCATCGTCATCCCGCTGTAATAGAGTGATTTTCGTCGTGACTGGGCCGCTGTTTCCCGGTGGCGGCGGCCTTCAGCCTGCCGATCCTCGCTGCGGCAGGCTGGAAAGCCTGCGCTACCAATGCGAACGACCCCTCCCGAAATCGGGAGGGGTCGTATCGTGTCCGGATCGGACGGGGCGATTAGCGGTTATCATCGGATGCAGGGCTTATGCGTTCTCGCCATGCAATGCATAAGCCCTGCCCCCCATTAACCCATTAAAGAACGCATTGCGGCATGTCGCGTCGCTATGCTATACTCACGGGTAACTGATTGACGGGCGCATCGTGACGGTGGGCCTACACGGGAGGGGCAACGCCCATGGCTTTGCAAAAGCCGAAGAAGACCGACATCATCACGGATTACGCGACGAAAGAAGGGGACACCGGCTCGCCGGAAGTCCAGATCGCGCTTCTCACCGAACGAATCAACCAGTTGATCGAGCACCTGAAACTGCACGATCACGATCATCACTCGCGGCGCGGTCTCCTGAAGCTTGTCGGGCGTCGCCGCCGGTTGCTCGCCTACCTGAGCAGCAAAGATTCCGAGCGCTATCGTGCGGTCATTGCACGGCTGGGTCTGCGCCGCTGAAACGGGCGAAGACACGATTCGACACTGACGCCACGCACACCGCGCGTGGGTCATGGGAATACGCACGACGGGTGAGATCGACTCAGGGGAATGCCACCCCTGAGTCGTTTGTTTTGTTGAGCATGGAGGCGCCGATGATGTAACAGCAGGCCGCACGGGGGGCCTTGGGTATTGGAGCATGGATGTGCGCGGGCGCTTGGCCGCTCGATCGCATCCGCGCTCCAGTCCCTGAGTCTTCCCACACTCCACGCGGGGCATGCTGCCTCGCGGAGACTCAGTATGTACGACGTACGACGAATGGGCGCATGTGCGCCGGAGAGAAGAAACAGGAATGGCATTACCAACGGTACACACCGTCTCCGCCGAAATCGGCGGACGCACACTGACACTGGAAACGGGCAAGCTCGCGCAGCAGGCGCAAGGCTCATGCACCGTCCGTTACGGGGATACCATCGTCCTCGCGACGGCGATTGGCGAGCGGGAGGCGCGCGAAGGGCTTGATTTCTTCCCGCTGACGATCGAGTACGAGGAGCGGATGTACGCTGCGGGCAAGATCCCCGGCGGCTTCATCAAGCGCGAAGGCCGCCCAACGGAAGCGGCGACCCTCGCCGCCCGCCTGACGGACCGCCCGCTCCGCCCCCTCTTCCCGAAGGGGTATCGCTCCGAGGTGCAGGTGATTATCACCGTCCTCAGCGCGGATCAGGAGAACGACCCGGATATCCTCGGTATCATCGGCGCATCGACCGCGCTGATGCTCTCCGGCGTCCCGTTCGACGGGCCGGTGGCGGCGACGCGCGTCGGGTATGTTGACAGTACGCTCGTCGTTAACCCGACGAATGTGCAGCGCGCCGAGGGTCGGATGGACATCGTCGTCGCGGGCACCAAGAGCGCCGTGATGATGGTCGAGGGCACCATCGGCATCCTGCCGGAGGAGACCGTCCTGCAGGCGGTCGAACTGGCGCACAGCGCGTTCCAGCCGGTGCTCGACTTGCAGATGCAACTCGTCGGGATGGCGGGCAAGCCGCGCTGGGAGTTCACGCGGCCCGACAAGGGTGGCGCGGCGGCGGCGGCCGTGCACGGCTTCATCGGCGACCGAATGCAGACCGCGATCTATCAGGGCGACAAGACGAAGCGGCAGGATGCGCTCCACGCACTCAGGCAGGAAGTGCGCGATCACTTCGCCGCTCAGGAGGCGGGCGCGGAAGTTAGCGTTGGCGCGGCGCTCAGCGCATTCGAGGACCTCGAATCGGAGGTCGTCCGCTCCGCGATCCTCAAGGATGGCGAGCGGCCCGACGGGCGCGCGCTCACCGAGATCCGCCCGATCTGGTGCGAGGTCGGCGTCCTGCCGCGCGCGCACGGCAGCGCGATCTTCACGCGCGGGCAGACGCAGATCCTCAACGTCCTGACGCTCGGTTCGACGAGCGAGGATCAGATGATCGACAGCATCGGCGTCGAGACGTCGAAGCGGTACATCCACCACTACAACTTCCCGCCCTATTCCACGGGCGAAGTGAAGCGGATGCGCGGGCCGGGTCGGCGCGAGATCGGCCACGGTGCACTGGCGGAGCGGGCGCTGCTCGCGGTGCTTCCCTCCAAGGAAGCGTGGCCGTACACGATGCGCCTCGTCTCCGAGGCCCTCTCGTCCAACGGCAGCACCTCGATGGGCAGCGTCTGCGGGAGCACGCTCTCACTGATGGATGCCGGTGTGCCGATCGCCGCGCCGGTCGCCGGTGTGGCGATGGGCCTCATCACTGGTGAGAACGGCGCGTACCAAATCCTCACCGATATTCAGGGCATCGAGGATCACCTCGGTGACATGGACTTCAAGGTCGCCGGCACCGCCGAGGGTGTGACGGCGATCCAGATGGACATTAAGGTGCAGGGGATCACATTCGACATCATGCGCAAGGCGCTCGCGCAGGCGCACGAGGGCCGGATGTTCATCCTCGGCAAGATGCTGGAAACACTCCCCACGCCGCGCGGCACGATGTCGCCGTACGCGCCGAGCGTCATCAGCATCAAAATCGACCCTTCCAAGATCGGCATGGTCATCGGCCCTGGCGGCAAGAATATCCGCGCTCTCACGGAGCAGACGAGCACCAAGATCGACATCGAGGACGATGGCTCGGTCTTCATCTCCTCCGTCGATCAGGAGGGCGCGCAGCGCGCGCGCGAGGCGATCGAGCGGATGACGGCGGAAGCCAAGATCGGCGAAATCTACCTCGGCAAGGTCGTGCGCATCATGCCGTTCGGCGCGTTCGTCGAACTCTTCCCCGGCAGGGACGGATTGGTGCACATCTCTGAACTGGAGACGCACCGCGTCGAGCGCGTGGAGGACATCGTCAATCTCGGCGATGAAATCAACGTGATGGTGACAGACATCGACCCGCAGGGGAAGATCAGCCTGTCGCGCAAGGCGGTGCTCACCGGCGAGATGCCGGCCCCGAAGGCGGCGCGCATGGACCGTGGCCCGCGCCCCGGCGGCTTCGATCGCGGCCCGCGCCCGAACGGTGGCGGTGGCGGCTTCGACCGTGGCCCGCGCCGCGACGGTGGCGACAACGGCTAATCGCCCCGTCCGATCCGGGCAGCGTACGGCCCCTCCCGACATCGGGAGGGGCCGTACGCATTGGTCAGGGCGTATACATTCTCCTTGCTGTCGGGCCAACCTCACCCCCCGACCCCCTCTCCATCGCGGGTGCCCTCTGGGCAGTGAGGGCACGGAGAAACCCAGAGATCGCAGAAGGAAACTTCCCGTTCTCCTCTTCTCCTCTGCGTCTCCGCGCTCCTTAGCAGTACATGGTATGTGGTTCGGCTTCCCTATCGGTCGATGGTGAACTTTTCGAGGTGCGCCTTGTCGAGGGCGATATGAACGGCGTCGCCGTCGATCTCCTCGATGAACTGCGTAGGAATGCGGAGTTCCTTGCCACCGAAAAACCCCTGCTTGACGATGATCTCGGTCACTTTGCCCCGCTGCGGGTCAACGATCAACTGATCGACGGTGCCGACCTTCCCGTCGCGCGCCTCGACATCCGTCCCGGTCGTGAGAAAGACGCTCTGGGGCCGCGCTTCCTGCAAACTGTCCGACATCATCCCCGGCGCGACATTCTGTGTCTGCCCATCGCCGGAGGAACTCGCGGGCAGGCCTGCACGACCGAGCGAACCCTCATTGGCGGGTTCGTAGACCGAACCGGGCCAAAGCAGCCCGCCATCCGACGCACCCGTACCGAGCGCGCTGTCACCGAAGATGCCGGGGTACATGCCAACCGGCGGCACCGCATACGATGCCTGGACAAATTCCGGCAACTTGTCCACCTCGGCGGACGAGATCGAGAGGTGGATCGTGTCGTCGTCATCGTTGCCGACCCGATCGTCCACCTGACCGATTGAGATGATGACATCATGCTGCACGAAGAACCCCTTATGGACAACAAACTCCTGCATCTCGTCCGTGCGCGGGTCCACGACGAGTTGGTCGATCTTGCCGATCTCCTGGTCATCCGAAGTCATCACTTTTGTGCCCAGATTGATACGCATGGGATATGCTCCTTTCGTCCACCATACACGGCCGCATGGTCGTACGTTCCTTTCTCAGAGCAAGATGCGTACCCGTGGGAGAAGCCAGAAGCCAGAAGCCAGAAGCCAGAAGCCAGAAATACGATGCCACCCATTTATGACACCGTATAGGCTTCTCACTTCCATCTTCCGATTTCCGGTTTCTGGTTTCTTCCCCTCTGGCTTCCGGCTTCTTCCCAGCGTTTGACGGCGGCGGCGCACGGTCATACAATGGGGATGGTCGTGCTAGATGGGGAACTGGCGGTGCCCTGTAACCCGCAACCCGCCTTAGCGGGGTTGAATTCCCTCCTGAGGTCCGGCCTTGTAGGACTGCTTCGGCGGATCGGCGTTGAGAGTTGGGTCCCATGCGTCAGGAGTCTGCGAACCCCGCCAGGACCGGAAGGTAGCAACGGTAAGAAGTTCCTTCTGAGCGACGTGGGAGTGCCTGGCTGGAGCTGTGAACCTGCAGTAAGCTGGAAGGTTGTGATCGATCCGAGGGTGCACGACCTCACTTGCTAATGAAAAGACCGGGGGCAATTTTGCCCCCGGTCTTTTTCGTTTGACGTGATGACGTGAGCCTTCGCTACTTCTTCGCGGAGGCTTTCGGCACGTTCTGCGGGCGGCGTTGTGCGGGGCGGTTCGTCGGGTCGGCGCGGTCGAGGCGGCTCTGGCGATCGGCGCGGGAGGCGGCGTCGCCGCTCTTGCTGCTCGTCAGAGCCAGCGCGGCGGCGCTGCCGGGGCGCAGATACGCCCGCCGCCGCTGCTCCTTCTGGAACTTCGCGACCACCGGCGGGTACTTCACGCGCAGCCAGTAGAGGGCATAGCCCACGAAGGCGATCATGCCAAGTAGCGAGACGTATTCCCACAGCCGCCAGCCGAGGAGATTGAGGCCGAGAACGCGGCAGCCGAAGAAGATCAACCCCACCACCCACGCCCACATCGCGCGGTAGGTGATCTTGTGCAGCGTCTCCCGATGCAGGCGATGCGTGGGGAAGATGTTCCGCACCCGGTTGTTCACCACGACCGTCGCGAGCAGGCCGAGGACGAAAATGGCGAGAAAGACAATCGAGAGCGGGCCAAAAATCCGGTCGCGCGCCGGAACATCGGTCAGATAATCCCACGACAGCGGGTTTTGCACGCGGACGCCCCCTTCAATGCACCAGAGTATGCAGACAATGCGGATTCCGTGGACTACATGATACGTGACCACCCTTATCCGGCCACGCACATCAGTATATCAACCAGCGGTATCGTGCGGCAACCATGAATTGCCGCCTTGCAGAGATTATGCGTCCTCGACACAATACTCGCGCTTCCCCTTTCCTCGGAGGGAAGCGGGTGCCCTCTGGGCAGAGGGGGGTTAGGAAATTCCCTAGAACTTCACCTCGGATAGCCCCTTGAGGTGCAGGATGGTGCGTGCCTCGTCGGGCGTCGCGGGTTCGAGGCTCAGTTCGCGGATGATGCGCGCCATCTTGGCGACCTGTTCGCCGTTGCTCTTCGCGAGCTGGCCCTTGTTGAGGTAGACATTGTCCTCCAGCCCGACGCGCACATTGCCACCCATCGCGAGGGCAGCGGCGCAAATCGGGAACTGAAACCGCCCCGCCGCCGCGACAGACCACTCGAACTCGCCAAGCAGAAGCCTCGCCTGGTTGTAGAGCAGCACGAGGTTCTCCACCGTCGCGGGCAGCCCGCCGAGGATGCCGAGCACGAACTGGATGTAGACGGGTCGTGGGAGCGCCCCAGCGGCAATCATGAATGCGGCATTGTTCACCATCCCCGCGTCGTAGACCTCCAACTCGGGCCGAGTGCCCTGTGCGCTCATCGTTTCGAGGAAGTAGCGCATGCTCTTGAAGGTGTTGGCGAAGATGTTGTCCTCGGTCCGTTCGAGGAAGGGGTGCTCCCAGTCGTGCTGGTAATCCTTGATCTTGCTGGCGAGCGGGGCGAGGGAGAAGTTCATCGATCCCATGTTGCAGGAGGCAAGTTCGGGCGAGAGTTCCCGCACCACGCCGACGCGCTCCTCGTGGCTCATCCCCGGCGCGCCACCCGTCGTCGTGCAGAGGACGATGTCGCACCGCCGCTTGACGCTCGCGGCGACTTGCTGGAAGAGTTCAAGGCTGGGGATTGGCCTGCCCGTCTCCGGGTCGCGGACATGGATGTGCGCCACCGCCGCGCCCGCCTCGTGCGCACGCACGCACTCATCCGCGATCTGACTCGGCGTGATCGGGAGATACGGCGTCTGGGAGGGCACATGAATACCCCCCGTGATCGCGGCGGTGATGATAACCTTCCCTGGCATACTCATGGCGTTCCGCTCCTCATCTCTCGGCTCGTTCGCGATATCGCCCGCACCTGCCAGCGTATTGTAGGGG
>JBBSII010000029.1:0-14621 GCA_038232175.1 Thermomicrobiales bacterium | reverse complement strand
CCGCGCAGATGAAAATGGGCGCGGTCACCGAGCAGGCGCAGGCCACGCTCGATGGCGTGCGGACCAACGTGCAGGCGAAGACGGACGAGCTCAAGGGGACGATCAACGAGCGGACCGACCAACTCAAGAGTACCGTCAGCGAGAAGACGGACCAGTGGAAGGGCACCGTTGGCGAAAAGGGTGACCAGGCGAAGCAGACCGCCGATGAGAAAGCGACCCAAGCCGGCGAGCGGTTGACCGGCTTTGCCGGGACACTGCGCGAGAAGACGCAGTCGCTCGACGAGGGTAGCCCGGCGGCAAACGCCGCGACGAAGGCGGCGGGCGCGTTGGAGCAGACCGGAGCCTACCTCCAGCAAGCCACACCAGACGATTGGATGGCGGACCTGAAGCGGCTGATTGAGCGCAAGCCGATTGAATCGGTCCTTCTTGCCGCGATCCTCGGCTTCATCATCTCCCGCGCCTCCTCGCGAAGCGGGAATGACTCTTAACCACATCTGCCCAAAAGGCGCCCGACAGAGAGCACGGAGAAGAACAGGGAGAGGAAGGGAGTTTGTCCCTTCCTCTCTCTTTATACCGCGCGTACAGGAGCGCTCACATCATGGGTTCGTCCACCCAGTTGTGTCGATTTCGGCCCCGCCGAACGACTACCTGATGTCAGCTGTGATGTGCCCTTGCTTCAATCAAGGAGGATACCGCTCAGGTCATCCATCGCCACGTCCCCGCCCGCGCCGCAGCGGAGGTAATGATGCGCACGATCGTCGCGTAAGGAGTCTTCCATGCCTGAACTGCACACCCTGATGACCGGTCTCATGTTCGGCGAGTCGCCGCGTTGGCACGATGACCGTCTATGGGTCTCGGATTGGGGCGCGCGCGAGATCATCGCCGCCGATCTCAAGGGCACGCGCGAAGTCATCGCCCGCGCGCCCTCATTCCCGTGTTGTATCGACTTTCTGCACGATGGGCGTCTGCTCATGGTTTCGGCGGACGATGGGCTGCTCTTGCGCCGGGAGCCCGACGGGTCACTGGTTACCCAGGCCGATCTGAGTGGCCTCCCTGGCCGCACCTGGAACGAGATCGTCGTCGATGGCCGCGGCAATGCCTACGTCAACGGCGCCGGCTTCGACCTTCAAGCCGGTGCGGAGTTCGCACCCGGGATCGTCGCCGTGGTCACCCCCGACGGCGCGGCTCGACAGGTGGCCGATGGCATCGCCTTCCCCAACGGCATGGCGGTGACGCCCGACAACGCAACGTTGATCGTGGCTGAGTCCTATGCCAAAAGACTCACCGCCTTCGACATCGCGGCCAACGGTAGTCTGTCGAACCGGCGGGTGTGGGCCGACCTCGGCGACGGCGTCCCCGACGGCATTTGCGTCGACGCGGCAGGCGCCGTCTGGTACGCGGACGTCCCAAACAAGCGGTGCGTGCGCGTGCACGAAGGTGGCGAGATATTGCAGACGGTCGAACTCGACCACGGGTGCTTCGCGTGCATGCTCGGGGGCGGAGACGGGAAAACGCTATTCCTGGTGGTGAGGGAATGGCGTGGGTTTGAGAGCGCGGCTGACGGTTCGCGAACGGGCCAGGTGCTGACCGTTGCGGCACCCGCACCGGGCGCCGGTTGGCCGTAGGAGAGGAGCGGCGCGGCAGACGTAGCCGGATGCGTGGCTCCCCCGAGCGATAGGAGGCGAATCGCCAAGGATCTACGGCGATTGACGCGGCGCCGCCGCGCGTCCGTGAATACGACGGACGCACGGGGGTCGGGCGACGGAACGGCCGCTTCGATGCGCTATGCGCCGCAGTAGCGCCAGCGGTAGTAGTGCTGACCGATGTTGCCGAACTCCACCTTGAAGGCATCGGGATTGTCCGCTGTGTACGTCAGTACCCGCCGCTCGAAGACTTGGATCATCACCTGCTTCGAGACACCGCCCACCTTCACCGTGGCGAGGAACGGCTCACTCTTCGCGAGGCCAATCGTCAGTAACCCGACCCGATTCCGGTACTGGGCGAACGCCTGCGGCACGTTGTGCTGCGTCGCGTCGTCGTAGGCGCCGATCGCCGTCGGGCCGCTCCCCGTCGTCGTCGCACCCGCAGTGACGTCGCCCGCCGCCGCGACCGTCGTCGTCACCAGCGCGCCGTTGCGGCTCGGGGTGGGCGCGAAGAGGCTGGCGCCACGCGTGCCGAGGCCCGCGTAGGTGGGGCCGGCGTTGTCGGGGTCGCCGGCCACGGGGATGTTCGCCGCGCCCTTCGCCATGAAGGCGTTGTCCCCCACCTGCATCTGCCCCGTGATCAGTTCGTTCGCCAAGAGCCCGTTGGTCACGGCGTCGCCCGCGCCCCGCTCCATGCGCCCCTTGTCGAAGTACTGCACGAGGCGCGTGCCGCCGGTTTCGGCGTATTGCTCCGTCAGGGCGGCGGTCACCGTGGGACCCCAGAAGTTCGGGGCGATGCCTTCGCCCTGCTGCCACTGGGACTGGAAGGCGGGAAAGCCGAAGGCGCTCCCCGGCGCGAAGGGGGCGCACGCCGTGGTACTCGTGGGCGACGTGGACGTGGGTGTCGTGGACGTCGGCGGTGTCGTCGTCGTGGGCGCCGTGGATGTCGTCGGAGTCGTGGGCGTGTCCAACTCGAAGGCGCCGATGTCGCATCCCGCCCCCTTCGGGCGCGCCACCCCCCGCTGGTCCTTCTTGCCCACGTTCGGGTCGGCGCACACGTCGATGTTGCCCTTGTCCACGGGGGCGCTACCGGGGAGCAGGGCGTGGGTCTTCGTCGGCCCGCCGTTGTCCGCGAGCGGTCCGAGCACGACGGAATTGTTGCGGATGATGTCGCTCGGCTTCACGGGGAAGGCGCCCGCGATGGCGCTGATGAAGTTGCTTCCCTGATTGGCCAAGGTGCCGCCATTGTCGAAGTCGGCCTTGAAGTCGAAGGGGGCGTTCGCGGTGGTGTTGGTGGCGATCAGGGTGTTGCCGATGTCGAGAGTGGTGCCAGAGGCGAGGAAGAGGCCGCCGCCCGCAGTCTTGGCGGTGTTGTTCGCCACGGTGACATGGCGCATGAAGGCGGAACCTTTGATCCAGATGCCGCCGCCCGTATTGCCCGCATCGTTGCCGCTGACGGTGCTGTTCGCGAAGATGATCGGCTTCGCACCGACGGCGGTGTCGCTCGCGATGCCGCCGCCGTCCTTCCCCGCCTTGTTGCCGGTGATCGTGCTGGTCACCACCGTCAGCTCGCCTTGGCTGAAGATGCCGCCGCCACTCCCCAGCGGGCCCGCGTCGTTGCCGCTGATGGTGCTGTCCGCGATAGAGACGATGCCCGTGGCGGTGGAGATGATGCCGCCGCCGCCCGGTCCCTCGCCGGAGACGCCGCCGGTGATCATGCACTTTTGGATTATCAACAGCCCATCGTTCACGATGTTGCCACCGCCCTTTCCCGCCCCGTTGGCGATCGTCAGGCCGCTGATCGTGGGGACGCCCGATTTCGTTACCATGAACACCCGCGAGTTGTTGCCGCCGCTGATGGTCAGCGCCTGCGCTCCCGGCCCCACGATGCTGAGGGCCTTCGCGATTGTCAGTTGGCTATTCAGGGTGAGCGTGCCTGTGAGACCCGCTTGGAAGGTGATCACATCCCCACCCTTCGCGTCGCTGATCGCCTTCCGCAGCGTGCCCGCCGCGTTGTCGTCGGCCAGCGAGGTCACGGTGAGCTCTGCCGCATGCACCGGGATGACCGGCACCGCGAAGACGAGGAAAAGACAAACGATCAGGGCTGTTGTGAGGTGTTTGCCGAAAGACCATCGCAGTTGCGTCCCGCCCATACTGTCCATGTGGTCCTCCTGTGCGAATGCGAACCGTCTGCTCTCTTCACGGTCCATGCAGTATAGGTGACGGACGACAATTAGTACAGTCGGTGGTGCATTGAGAGCCAGTTTCACTACCTCATCCCCAACCCCTCTTACCTGCCTAAAGGGCACCCGCGATGGAGAGGGGAGCCGACACGTTTTGAAACGGGCTCAAGTTTGCTCTGTGTTCTCTGTCGGGTGCCCTTTGGGCAGATGTGGTTCAATCCCCCGCATCAGACTGGCGCAGTGACGCTCCGGCGCTCGGCGGGGCCGAGGGCGGAGACGCGCTCGAAGGTGTATGCGAGGCGGCGCACCCCCTCGGTCAGCGCCTCCGGTGTGTTGTCCGCGAAGGTGAGGCGGAGGCAGTTCGGCGCGACATCGACACCGGCGGGGTAGAACGCCTCCCCCGCGACCGTCGCGACACCCTCCGCGAGCGCCACCGCCGTCATCTCCTGCGCGGTCAGGCCGTTGCGCAAGGTGAGCCAGATATTCAGGCCGCTCTTGGGCAGCAGCCAGTCCGCGTACGGCTCCAAATAAGTCTGGAGCGCCGCCAGCGTCGCCTCGCGCCGCTCGCGGTAGGTCGCGCGCATCGTCGCCACATCGCGCGCCGCCGTCCTGCCGCCCCCCTGATCCCAGTAATGCACGAGCGCGCGCTGCGGCAACCGGGCGGTGAAGCGGTCCGTCACCATCTTCATCGCGGTCAACCGCGCCATCAGCGGCGGCCCGGCGATGATGGCGCCAACGCGCAGATCGGGCGAGACGGTCTTCGCCGCGCTCCAGACGTAGACGACGCGCCCCTCCGTGTCGCCCGCCTTGATCGGCGGGGGCGGCTCGCGGTCGTAGACGAAGGGGTTGCAGTGGTCGTCTTCAAGGATCAGCACCCCGTGCCGCGCCGCGATCTGGAGCATCGCGCGGCGTCGATCCACCGGCAGCACCGTGCCGAGCGGGTTCTGCGAGGTTGGGATCGTGTAGATCAGCCGGGGCCGCTCCCGCTCGCAGACCGCCGCGAGCGAGGCCATGTCCATGCCGTGCTCGTCCATCGCCACCGGGACGATGCGCGCGCCGGACGCCGCGAAGATGTCCAGCGCGGCGGCGAATGTCGGCACCTCCGTCGCGACCCGCTCGCCGGGGCCGACGAGGGCGCGCGCGACAAGGTCGATCCCCTGCTGCCCGCCCGTGGTGATGAGCACATCGTCGGCGGTCGCGCCGAAGCCCCACCCGGAGCACCGCTCCGCAATCGCCACGCGCAAATCGGGGTCGCCGAGCGCGGGGCCGTAGCCGAGCAGGTCACCGTCCATCTCGTCCACGGCGGTCTTCCACGCCTTTTTCAGGTGGACAATCGGCAGCACGTCGGCGGCGGGCTGGCCGGAGGCGAGCGAGATCACCCCGGCGCGGTGGGCGGGCGTCATCAACTGGTTCGGGCGCGCGGCGCGGATTGGCAGCGGGAACGGCGGCAGCGTCAGCGCGGGGGAGGGCGGCAGCATCTCCGGGTCACCGATGGGTGGCACGACGTACGACGGCAGGTACGATGCGTGCGCCCGCGCCTCACCCTCGCCGCTTGGCCGCACGAACGTCCCGCGCCCCACCTGACCGGAGACGAGCGCCGCATCCCGCAGCGCCTCGTACGCCTGCGCGACGGTGATGACGCCAACACCGAGCGTCTTCGCCAGCCCGCGCACGGTCGGCAGGCGCGTGCCGGGGGGCAGCACCCCGCCGGTGATCCGCGCGGCGATGCGGTCGGCGATCTGCCGGTAGAGCGGCGTGCCACTGCCCGGTGCCAAAGCCCCGAGATCGAGTTCGTCCCCCACTACCATGTTTCCTCCGCCGTACGTTCGCGCGTTCCATCCAGTATACGGCACGCCGAACGACGAGCATATGCCAGCACGGGGGAGTCAGAGGGGGGTGATGTGATGCACCGCCACGGCAATCGGATGGTATTCAGGCGCGGATCGGCGCAGCAGGTGAAGGCTACTCCAGTTCGACCCAAGTTTGGGGGCGTCGGGCTGTTATCCGCTGTGGTGGGAAGTATCGTGGGCAGTGCAAGTGGCCCACGCCTTGTTCAACAGGCTGAGCAGCGTGCGCTGCTCGGCTATGGTGAGGCTTTGGAGTGGGGGGATATCGGCGGCCATGAGGGTGGTCATGCGCTCGCGCATCCGGCGGCCCTCGGTGGTGATCACCAGCGTCTTGACCCTCCGGTCGTTCGGGTCGATACGCCGCTCGATCAGCCCCGCCTCTTCGAGTCGGTCGACGAACGCAGTAACGTTGGACGGGTCGCAGGAGAGCCGCTCCGCGAGCACCTTGGTGGGCACGGGCGCGGTGGGGTCCAACTGCAAGAGGGCGCGCGCGCTGGCCGGAGTCAGCCCCAGTTCCTCGAAGCGAGCGTCGTAGTAGCGGGCCATCCAGATGAAGAGGGCCATCATCTGTGGGACAAGCCCGTTCAGCACGGGTGTTTCGGAGGATTTCGCTGTCGTCGCATTCGCTATCATACAAGCAGTATAGCAGAGCTACCCGATGATTGACAATCTCCATTGCATCGTTTATAGTGGAGTTACTCTATTGTTTATCTCATGCACGGTAGAGTTCGTACATAAGCGGTAGGCCGACATGAGTGCGGCTGTCGGGTCAACTGAAGGAGATACCTTGCCATGTCTGATGCGAATCCACCACTATCCATACCAACGATGCCAAGCGCCCCGGTCACGAGCCGCACCGTTCGCTGGCGTACCCGCGCGCTCGCGGTCGTCGCTGCGATGGCTGCCGCCCTCACCGTCTGGCTGACCGCCCATCTGCTGCTCGGGGTCGATCTCACGATCCCCATGTCGGGCGGGACGCAGACGATGCAGGTTGGCTGGGGATCGGTCCTCGTTGTCAGTCTGATCGCGTCTCTGATCGCTTGGGGATTACTCGCCCTGTTGGAGCGTTTCATCGTCCGCGCTCGTATCACATGGACGGTGATTGCGTTGGCGATATTGCTGCTCTCGTTCGCCGGCCCGCTGTTCGGGGCAGGTGATGCGAGCGCGGGTGCCAAGGTATCGCTCGCGCTCATGCATGTGGCGGTGGCTGCTGTGCTCATCCCCCTGCTCGCCAGGACATCCCCCAGCCAGTCCGGTATGGCCCGCAGCGAGCAGACCGGTAGATGACAGCCGGACAATAATAAGGAGGGCGCATGAGCGCATTCACCGAAGCCGAATTGACCTATTTGCAAGGCGAGCGGCGACTTGCCCGCCTCGCCACCGTCAGTCCCGACGGCACCCCCCATATCGCGCCCGTCGGTTGGACGTATAACGCCGAGTATGGCACGATTGATATTGGCGGCCATAGCCTGGAACGGACCAAAAAGTACCGCGATGTCCTGCGTACCGGGCGTGCCGCCATCGTCATCGATGATGTACTACCGCCCTGGCAACCACGCGGCATCGAGATCCGTGGGCGCGCCGAAGCTCTTACCGACCCCCAACCGCTCATCCGCATCCATCCCGAACGCATCATCGGCTGGGGTCTCGACGCCACCGACCGCCCCAACGCCCGCGACGTCCGATAAACGCGGTCATCCTTCCCTCGATAGACCTTCTCTCGCCGCTCGGCGATGGCGCGTGGAACATCATGATCGATGTGGAGATGCATCGGCACAATCAGGCTGGGGGCTCGTTGGCGGCGATATGGCCATCAATTTGACACGCACGCGAAGGATGTTACGATCGCAATAGGGACAATATACGCATTGTATTTAGACACAATGTTGTTGGTAGATGGAGAGGAGTGGGTGACATGCAGCGGTATCTCGAGCGGCCCCTGACCCAAATCCGGCGCAAGGACCGGGCGCTGACGGACGAGGAATGGATGGATCGTTTCCTTTCCATCAGCCCAGTGGGGCATCTCGCGGTGATGTGGGAGGGCCAACCGCTGCTGCACAGCAACTTCTTCTGGTTCGACGGCACACACATCTACTGGCACACGGCGCAGGTCGGCAAACTGCGGGCGGTGCTGGAGACGGGCGTCGCGCGCGCCTGCTTCACCGTGACGGAGTTCGGCCGGGTGCTGCCCGCCGGGACGCCATTCGATTTCAGCACGGAGTACGCCAGCGTCGTCCTCTACGGCACGGTGCGGGTCCTGGCGGACGCGACGGAGAAGAAGTATGCACTGGAAGGCGTGATGAGCAAATACGCCCCGCACCTCGTCGCGGGCGTCGATTACGTGCCGATGCCGGACAGTGACATCGCGATCACGAGCGTCTACTGCATGGAGATCGAGACGCGCGTCGGCAAGCACAACGTCAAGCCGGAGGAGTACCCGGCCTATCCCTATCCGCACGGCTCGTTCATCGACGCTGAGCGGGCGGCGGGCCGTGCGACGATGCGCGCGAAGGAACTCGCATAGGGAGTACTGAGTACTGAGTACTGAGTGCTGAGATAGGAGGGACGATGACGGGGACATGGGGGCTGATTGTCAGCGCGTTTGGTCTCGGTGTGGCTTACAACGCCGCGCCGGGGGCGGTGAACACGGAGGCGGTGCGGCGCGGGCTGGCGCGCGGCTATCGCCCGGCGCTGCTCGTGCAGTTGGGCGCGCTGATCGGCGACGCGACGTGGGCGGCGCTCGCGCTCACCGGCACGGCGTTCCTCGTGCAGAGCAGGCCGCTCCGCCTTGTCCTCGGCGTGGCGGGCGCCTGCTTCCTCCTCCGGCTGGCATGGAGCGCATTGCAGGAGGCGTGGTCGGGTGGTCTGCCGCGTGCGCATGGTAAGGCGGCGCGCGGCGATTTCGCGACCGGCGTGGTCTTCTCGCTCGCCAATCCCTTCGCGCTCGCCTTTTGGACGGGCATCGGCGCGGGCCTCGCGACGACGGATACCGCCGACGCACCCGGCGCGCGGTTTGCCCTCCTCTTCGGCGGCTTCGTGCTCGGCGCGCTCCTCTGGTGCCTCTGCCTCCCTGTGGTGATCGGCGGCGGGCGGCGGTTCATCCGCCCCGCACTCTTCCGCTGGATCAACGCCCTCTGCGGCCTCGGCCTCAGCTACTTCGCACTGACCCTCCTCTGGCATACCATCGAGGACGCATTCGGGCACGCCGCCGCTGCCGCCGTCGTGAGCGACGGCGACACTGCGTATTGACACAGCGGGGAAACGCCCCTATGCTATAGGTGCATATACACGTATCGGCTCATCGCGGGATTGCAGGCATGACGAACACGAACATGGACGAATCGACACTGGCGCGTCTCTGTATGTGCGCCAGTGTGCGGCAGACGGGACGCGCGCTCACGAACCTCTACGATGAAATCCTCGCGCCGAGCGGCCTGCGGGTGATGCAGTTCTCCCTGCTTGCCCATCTCGCCAACGTGGACGAGACGACGCTGACGCGCCTCGCGGAGGTGCGGATGCTCGACCGCACGACACTGACGCGCAACCTCGGCCCGCTCGAACGGGACGGATTGGTGACCGTCACTGCCGGCGCAGACCGGCGCACGCGCGTCGTGCGGATCACGGACGCGGGCCGGGCGGCCATGAAGCGCGCGTTTCCGTACTGGGTGCAGGCGCAGCAGCAGATGATCGCTGGGCTGGGCTGCGAGCGATTCGGCGCGCTGCTCGACGAGTTGGCGGCGGTGCGCACCCTGGCGCGCTGACGCCGAATTTTTATGTGCGATACGTGTATATGCACGGTTATTCGCATCGTGAAGGGACGACGATGATGATTGGACGTATCCCCTACAAATGGCTCGTAGCGGCGGTCTATGTGCTCGCGCTCTTCGTCAATCTGCTCGATCTGACGATCACGAACGTCGCGTTGCCCGTCATGGCCCGCGCCTTCGGGGCGTCGCTATCGGCCATCGCCTGGGTGGCAACGAGTTACCTGCTCAGCGTCGCCGTCTGCATCCCGGTGAGCGGCTGGCTCGGTGACCGCTTCGGCACGAAGCGGGCGTTCATCGGCGCGCTGGCGATTTTCACGCTCGGCTCGCTCCTCTGCGGCATCGTGAACGACCTCGCCCCCCTGGTCGCCTGTCGCATCCTCCAGGGGATCGGCGGCGGGCTGCTCACGCCGGTCGGCGCGGCGATGGTCTTCCGGGCGTTCCCGCTCGCGGAGCGGGCGCGCGTCTCGGCGATTGTCACGATCCCGGCGGTCGTCGCGCCCGCGCTCGGCCCCGTCGTCGGTGGCGCGCTCGTGCAGTACCGTTCGTGGCACGCGATCTTCCTCATCAATGTGCCGATCGGCGTGGTCGGCCTGATCGTGGCGATCATCGGCTTGCGGGAATATCGCGTCGCGGGCACGGCGGCGCTCGATGTGCCGGGCTTTCTCCTCGCGGCGGGCGGGCTCGCGAGCCTCGTCTACGCCCTCGGCGCGGTCGGCGCGCGTGGGATCGGCGACGCGCGCGTGCTGCTCCTCGGCTGTAGCGGCATCGCCGCGCTCGCCGCATTCGTCGTCGTCGAACGGCGCGTCCGCTTCCCGATGATCGATCTCGGGCTCTATCGCGACCGTTTGTTCAGCGCCGGGAGTATCACGCTCTTCCTCGTCAATGCCGCATTCTTCGGCGTCGGATTCATCATGCCGCAGTTCCTGCAGGCGGAGCGCGGCCTCTCGCCACTGAGTTCCGGCCTGACCACCTTTCCCACGGCAGTCGGCATCATGATCGTCGCGCCGCTGGTCGGGCGGCTGTATCCGCTGATCGGGCCGCGCCGCCTCGTGATGGCCGGCGCGGCCCTCGCGACGTGCGCGGCGCTCGGGCTGCGCTTCGTCGGCGTCGAGACGAATCTCTGGCAGGTGCGGCTCCAGATGCTGCCGCTCGGCATCGCCTTCGGGCTCGTCTTCATTCCCTTGCAGACGAGCAGTTTCGCCCGCGTCAGCCTCGCGCAGACCGGGCGGGCGACCGCCGCCTACAACGCCGTGCGACAGGTAGCGACGAGCTTCGGATTCGCCCTGCTCGCGACCGTCCTTGCCGGTAGACTCACCGTTCACAACGCAGTGATCGGCGCCCCCGCGACGCGCGACAGGGCGGTCGCCGCCTTCCATGACACGCTGCTCGTGCCCGTCTTGCTCAGCGCGCTGGCATTCGTCGCCGCGACCTTCCTGATCCGCGATGATTTAGCGGCGGAGACGATGCGGCGTGCCCCCGTAGCGGTTGATGTGGCCGTACCGCTGGCACAACCAGTGATGAAGTGAAAGGGAACGAGCATGACCGTTATCGCGGTGTTGCGATGAGGGGCGCATCGAACACGGACTCCCGACCTCGGCTATCGGAGCACTGGCGCACACGATACGGCCCTTGGGCGGTGATCACCGGCGCCTCCGATGGCATCGGTCGTGAGATGGCGCTGCGACTGGCGGAGGCGGGGCTGAACCTCGTGCTGGTCGCGCGCCGCCGCGACGTGCTGGATCACATCGCGGCCGACCTGACCGTGCGGCACGGGATCGAGACCAGGGTGATCGGCGTGGACTTGGCGTTGGAGACAGCAGTGGAGACGGTGACGACTGGCACCGACGGCCTGGATGTGGGACTGCTCGTCGCCGCTGCGGGATTCGGCACCTCAGGTCGCTTTATCGACGCTCAATTGGAACAAGAACTGGCGATGGTCAACGTCAACTGTCGGGCAGTGATGGCGTTATGCCTGCATTTTGGGCGACGCATCGCGGGCCGGAAGCGCGGCGGCATCATACTGATGGGTTCCCTGCTGGGTTTTCAGGGCGTGCCGCACGCCGCCCACTATGCAGCGACGAAAGCGTATGTACAGTCGCTTGCCGAAGCGCTCCATGTCGAACTGGCACCGCTCGGTGTGGATGTCGTAGCATCCGCTCCCGGGCCGGTTCACAGCAGTTTCGCGGCTCGGGCCGGCATGCGCTTGGGTCTGGCGCTCACGCCACGAGATATCGCCCAAGCAACCCTGGATGCTCTCGGGCGGCGAGCAACAGTCCGGCCGGGCTGGTTGTCGAAGTTCCTGGAAGGCGCGCTCGTCCCATTGCCGCGGTGGGCGCGGGTGCGCGTGATGGGGATGATTATGAACGGCATGACGAGACACGTCCACGGGGATCAGAAAACCTCCGCTGTCAAGTCTGGATGACGCCACTGTCTGGGAGGCCACAGCGATCAGACGAGAACGGGAAACCGCAGGATAGAGGATTGCGCCGCAAGCGCGACCCGTGGCGGCGACATGAGAGCAACGGGTATGAACGACACCGGGCACGTCACCGGCGTGGGTATCGTGACATTCAAAGGGAGCCTGTCGTCGGTGTGGCGGAGAGAGCGGCGCGGTTGACCGCAGCGCCGCTTGCGGAGCGACGGCGTATCGGACGATGCATGTCCGCTCCGCCGCGTGCGGTGCCCTGCAGTGATCTTCGGTTTCCCATCCGTATGCGCCCGCTCCTTACCATCCTGTACAATGCGCGGGTTGGGAATCATCTTCGGGTGGGGAGGAGTGAACGATGGCGACGCAAACCGCGCCGGTGCGGACGGAAATCGGGATCGGGCGGGTGAAAGGGATTTTCACGGCGCCTGCCGCCGGTGCGCCGATGGTGGCGTTGGAGCGGGCGCGGGTCGTCGCCGGGCGGGGGCTGGAAGGGGATCGCTACTTCGACGGGCGCGGCTACTATTCGCAGGTGCCGCCGCTAACGGGCCGCCGCCTGACGCTGATCGAGGCCGAATCGCTCGACGCGCTGGAACGCGACACCGCTATCACACTCGCGCCACACGAATGCCGCCGCAACCTCGTCACACGCGGCATCCGCCTCGACGCGCTGATCGGCAGGCGGTTCCGCGTCGGCGCGATCGAGTGCTACGGCGAGCGTCCCTGCCCGCCTTGCGGCTACATCGAGGAGTTGACCGGCAAGCCCGGCCTCAATCGCGGCCTGACGGATCGCGGCGGTATCCGCGCCGAAATCCTCCTCGATGGCGAGATCGCGCTCGGCGACGTCATCGACCTGAGCAGCATCGCCCTGTGACGACGCGCTTCGTTGTCGATCCATCGTTCTGGTCGCTCTTTCCCAATGCGCGGATCGGCACGGTCGTTGTGCGCGGGATCGACAACACGCGCGGCGGCGAGCGGGCCGCCGCGCTGCTGCGCGACGCGATGGCGAGGGCCGCGCAAACCGTCGGGGATGCCGATATCGCCACCTATGTGGCCATCGCGCCGTGGCGGGAGGCATACCGCGCCTTCGGCATCAAGCCCGCGAAGCAGCGCTCGTCCATCGAGAACCTGCTGCGCTCCGCCGTCGCGGGGAGTGTCCGCAGCATCAACCCGCTGGTGGACCTGTACAACACCGTCTCGCTCCGCCATCTGCTGCCGTGCGGCGGCGAGGATTTGCACGCCATCGCGGGCGATATCCGGCTGACGCGGGCGGCGGGCGGCGAGCAGTTCGTGCCGCTCGGCAGCGCGGAGCCGCAGCCCCCGCAACCCGGCGAGGTGATCTACCACGACGACACCGGCGTCATCTGCCGCGCGTGGAACTGGCGCGAGGCGGAGCGCACCAAACTGACCGAGCGGACGACCGATGCCTTCCTGTGCATCGAGACGTTGCCGCCCACCGATGAGGCCACCCTGCGCGCCGCCTGCACCGCGCTGGCGATGCTCGTGACAGACCATCTCAGCGGCACGTCCACCATCCATCTCGCGACGATGCAACATCCGGAAATCGCGTTACACGCATAACATGGTGGCGTAGGCTTCCGCCTGCGCGAGAGATCGCAGGCGGAAGCCTACGCCACCGAGTGAAAGGCAATCGTGGAGCAGCCAATCATCAACATCGTCGGAGAGAAGGTCGCCCTCGGCCCGATGCATCATGATCTGTTGCCGCTCATCACGCGCTGGAGCAACGACCTCGCGGCTCGGCGCAACAGCGGCGCGCCGCTCCCACAGACGCTCGAACAGCGGATCGCGCGGTACGAGCGCGATACGGCGGACGAGCACGGCGTCGACTTCGCCGTCTACGAGCGGGCAGCGTGGCGGCCCATCGGCACCGTCGGCCTGTTTGACATCAACTACCGCAACAGGCGGGCGGAGTTCGGCATCCTGATCGGCGAGGCGGACGCGCGGGGCAAGGGCTACGGCACGGAGACGACGCGGCTGATGCTCGACTACGCCTTCACCGCGCTCGGGCTTCGCAATGTCGCGCTGACGGTCGGGGAATGGAACATCGCGGGGCAGCGGGCGTACGCCAGGGCGGGGTTCCGCGAGTACGGCAGGCGGCGGCAGTGCTGGATGATGGGCGGGCGATGGTGGGACGAGATCGCGATGGACTGCCTCGTGACGGAATTTGAGAGCCTGGCGCTCCATCGGGCCTTCACGCCGGACGCGCCGCGCGATCATCGTTGATAGGGGCGGCGTGGTCGCGAGGGATGACAAACCGGGGAGAACCGCAAAGACGCAAAGGACGCAAAGAGAAAGGTCTTAACACAGAGGACACGGAGCACACAGGGGGCACAGAGAAAAAGAAGATCGCTCTGTGGACTCTGTGGACTCTGCGCGCTCTGTGTTAAAACCTGGTCCCTCTTCGCGTCCTTCGCGCCTTTGCGGTTCAATTGGTTCCGATCCGACGGTCATGTGATGATTGTGGATGGGGAGAGACGACGATGCCAACGAGTGATCCGATGATCTGTTCGATTCAGGTGGGCATACCGACACACTACGGCACCGAGGGCGCGCCCCATGAGATGGACCGTGCGTGGGTGACGAGTTTCGCCAGACAACCCGTGACGGGGCCAATCTGGCTCGGCGCAGAAAACCTCGCGGGGAATCAGCAGGCGGACACGAAGAATCACGGCGGGCCGGACAAGGCCGCCCTCTGCTACGCCGCGAGCCATTACCCGCTGTGGCAGGCCGAGATG
>JBBSII010000028.1:0-14711 GCA_038232175.1 Thermomicrobiales bacterium | reverse complement strand
TGAACGAGAAGGTGTCCGGGTTGCCGTCGGTGCTGCGCGGGAAGTTGCGGTTGAAGGAGTTGATGATCGAGTTCTTCGGCCTCGGCTGCGCGACATTCGCCTCACCGCCGGTGACGAGCGGCAGCGTCGTCAGGTCGTCGCGCTGCCACTGCCCGATGCAGGGGCCGCAGGCGTTCGCGAGCACCTTGCCGCCGATCTGCTCCAGCGTGCTGAGCTGTCCGTCCCGCGCGAGGGTAGCGCGCACCTGCTCGGAGCCGGGGGTAATCATGAAGTTCGTGCGCATCGTCGCGCCGTGTGCGATCGCCTGCTGCGCGACACTCGCGGCGCGGGAGATATCCTCGTACGACGAGTTCGTGCAGGAGCCGACGAGGGCGGCGGAGAGCCGGTCCGGGTAGCCTTCCGTCTCGACAGCGGCGGCGATCGCCGAGAGCGGGCGCGCGAGGTCCGGCGTGTGCGGCCCGACGATCATCGGCTCCAGCGTCGTCAGGTCGATCTCGACGACGCGGTCGAAGTACTTCTCCGGCTCCGCCTCGATCTCCGGGTCCGCGACGAGCATGTCACGGTTCGCCTTCGCGAGGTCCGCCAGCGCGGCGCGGCCCGTGCCGCGCAGATAGAGGTCCATCCGCTCGTCGAAGGGGAAGAGAGAGGTCGTCGCGCCGTGCTCCGCGCCCATGTTGCAGATCGTCGCCTTGCCGGTGCAAGAGATCGTCACGCATCCCTCGCCGAAGAATTCGACGATGGCGTTCGTGCCGCCCTTCACGGTGAGGATGCTGCACAACTTCAGGATGACATCCTTCGGCGATGCCCAGCCGTTCAATGCGCCCATCAGCTTGACGCCGATCTTCTTCGGGTACTTCACCTCCCACGGGTAGCCGGCCATCACATCGACCGCATCCGCGCCGCCGACGCCGCTGGCGATCATGCCGAGGCCGCCCGCGTTCGGGGTGTGCGAGTCCGTGCCGATCATCATGCCGCCGGGGAAGGCGTAGTTCTCCAGTACGACCTGATGGATGATGCCGCTACCCGGCTTCCAGAAGCCGAGGCCGTACTTCTGCGAGATGGACGAGAGGAAGTCGTAGACCTCGCGGTTCTCCGAGGTCGCGCCCGCGAGGTCGAGGTCCGCGTTGATGTGCGCGCGGATCAGGTGGTCGCAGTGGACGGTGGACGGCACGGCGACCTGCGGGATGCCCGCCTGCGCGAACTGCAACAGGGCCATCTGCGCCGTCGCATCCTGCAAGGCGACGCGGTCGGGCCGGACCATCAGGTAACTCTCACCCGGCTTCAATTCCTGTCCGGCGGGATCGTCGAGGTGCGTGAGGACGATCTTCTCCATCAGCGTCAGCGGCCGACCGAGCCGTTGGCGAATGATCGGCAGGTTCGTCGTCATCCGGTCGTAGACGCGGGTGACCATCTCCGGGGTCGAATCGATGTTCGGGTAGACTGGGCGCATCACCGAAACCTCCAGTAACAAGGAGCAAATAACAAGGAGCAAGGAGCAAGCGACAGGCGACAGGGAGCGTTCGCCTTGTGATGCCTCACCCTTCTTTCTCCCTTGCTACCCTCTACTTGCTACTTGTTACTGCCAATGGGCAGCCGCGCAACAACGTATACGTCTATTGTACACCGAAAAAGGGGGTGATTGGGGCACGAGAATCGGTCGGAATCGCGCCGCCAGCGGGTATTGCGCCTATCTCCGCGATTGCCGGTTGTTGCCCATCGTCCATCCGACCGAGCGCTACTCGGCAGGAGCGTGATCGACGTGCTGCTCCTCTTCCCCCGTGGGGAAGGAGTCGGGGGCTCGGGCCGTCAATCGCCGCACGGCGTCCAGCACGTCCTGCGGGTGCGTGAGCGGGTTGACGCGGTCCCAGACGCGGGCGATGCGGCCATCCTGCTCGATCAGGAAGGTGACGCGCTTGGCGATGATGCCCTGCACGAGCCGGTTCGCCGCGCCGAAAGCATCCGCCACTACGCCGTCCGGGTCCGTCGCGAGCGAAAAGCGTAGCCCTTCCTGCCGCGCGAATCGGGCATGCGAGGTCGCGTCATCCGTGCTGACGCCGATCACCGCCGTCTCCGCCGCCGCGAACTGCTCGATCAGCGCGTTGAACCCCCGCGCCTCCATCGCGCAACTGGGGCTGCTGTCCTTCGGATAGAAATAGAGGACGACACGCTTCGCGCCGACGAATTCGCGCAGCCGCACCCGTTCATGCTCAATCGTCACCGTCACATCCGGCGCCATCTCGCCCGTCTGCAATTGCCGCCCTTTCCATCCGGTTCATCCCTTTTCGGCGTGCGTGGTCGTCAGGGGAATGTACGCATCGTCATCCCCGTTGTCAACAATACGCAGGTGCAGCACCGTTGTTGCGTTTGTCGCGTAACTTCTGCGACAATGCGCGCCGCGATTGCGAGGAGGGACGAGTATCGATGGCGCAGGTAATGACACAGGGCACGACAACCGTGCTCGATCTGATCGGCAACACGCCGCTCGTGCGGCTCACGCACATCACCGCGCACCTGCCGGAAGCCGTAACCGTCGCGGCGAAGGCGGAGTTGCTGAATCCCGGCGGCAGTGTCAAGGATCGCCCGGCGCGCGCGATGATCGCGGACGGCATCGCGCGCGGCTTGCTGACGCCGGACAGGACGATCCTCGACGCGACGAGCGGCAACACCGGCATCGCCTACGCAATGATCGCTGCGACGCTCGGCTACGCGGTCGAACTCTGCATGCCAGCCAACGCGAGTGAGGAGCGGAAGCGCATCCTCGCGGCGCACGGTGCGACGCTGATCCAGACCGACCCGGCGGAGGGGTTCGACGGCGCGATTCACGAGGTGCAGCGTCGTTACGCCGCGCACCCGGAGCGGTACTTCTATCCCGATCAGTTCAATAACGACGCGAACTGGCGCGCCCACTACGACACCACCGGCCCGGAAATCTGGGAGCAGACGGGCGGCGCGGTGACACATTTCGTCGCGGGGATGGGCACGAGCGGCACTTTCACCGGGACGGGCCGCCGCCTGCGCGCGTACCATCCCGCCGTCCGGCTGATCGCCGTGCAGCCGGACGGCCCGCTGAACGGGTTGGAGGGGATGAAGCACTACGCCTCCGCCATCGTCCCCGGCATCTACGACCCGTCGCTCGCGAACGCGATCGCGGAGGTGAGCACAGACGACGCCTACGCGATGGTCAAGCGGCTCGCGCGGGAGGAAGGCTTGATGGTCGGCGTCTCCGCCGGTGCGAATGTCGCCGCCGCCCTCCGCGTCGCGGAGTCGCTCGACGCGGGCGCCGTCGTCACCGTCCTCTGCGACGGCGCGGCGAAGTACCTCTCGCTCCCCTTCTGGGACGAGGGAAACGACGTTTGAACCGCGAAGGCGCGAAGGACGCGAAGGGGGAAGGAGATAAAGGAAGGAATTCTTATTTTCCTTCGTTTCCATCTTCGCGTCCTTCGTGCCTTCGCGGTTAACGGTATCTCCGGGGGTGACATGAGTTTGGTTTGGACGACGGAGCACCGGGCGGCGGTCTGCCACCAGAGCGAGCGGGGGTATCCCGATGAGGTCTGTGGGCTGCTGATCGGGGAGGTGCGCGACGGCGAGCGGATCGTGCGCGACATTATTGCTGTTGAGAATGCGTGGGAGCAGGTGGACGAGCGGCGGCGGCGCTTCCGCATCGGGCCAGACGTGATCGCGCGGGAGGAACGCCGGGCGCGAGAGGCGGGGCTGGCATTGCTTGGTTTCTACCACTCGCACCCCGACAGCGAGCCGCACCCTTCGGAGACCGACCGCGACTTCGCGTGGCCGTCGTACTCGTACGTCATCCAGGCTGTCTACAAGGGCATCGCGCTCAACCTCACCAGTTGGGTGCTCAAAGACGACCGTTCCGGCTACAATGAAGAACAAATCATCGAGCGTGGCTGACGGAAGAGATTGAACCGCGAAGGCGCGAAGAACGCGAAGGAGACACGGAGGAAAGAGAGAAAAGAAGAGACAGGAAGATCGTTATATATTTGTATTTCTTCCTTTTCTCTTCCCCTCTTCGCGTCCTTCGCGCCTTCGCGGTTCAAAGATTTCAAGATATGAGGAGGTAATGATGGCGGAGAATGTGACGGTACTGATCCCGACGGCGCTGCGGCAGTTCGCCGGGGGGCAGGAGCAGGCGGCGTACAACGGCGGCACGGTTGGCGAGGTGCTCGGCCAACTCACCGGGGCGTACGGCGACCTCAAGAAGCACCTCTACAATGACAGCGGCCAACTGCGCTCGTTCGTCAATGTCTATCTGAACGACGAGGACATCCGTTATCTCCAGAAGGATGCCACGCCCGTCGCGTCCGGCGATACCGTGACGATTGTGCCGTCTATCGCGGGGGGCACGGCGACCGTGGAGGACGTGGAACTCTCGGCGGAGGAGATCGGGCGGTACAGCCGCCACCTCATCATGCCGGAGGTGACGCTGGCGGGGCAGAAGAAGTTGAAGCAGGCGCGCGTCCTGCTCGTCGGCGCGGGTGGCCTCGGCGCGCCGCTCGGCTTGTACCTCACGGCGGCGGGCGTCGGGCACCTCGGCATCGTGGACGCTGATGTCGTCGATTCCTCGAACCTCCAGCGGCAGGTGACCTTCACGACGGAGGACATCGGCACGCCGAAACTCGAAGCGGCGAAGCGGCGGCTGACCGCCCTCAACCCCTTCACGGAGATTCAGACGTACGAGACGCGCCTCTCCAGCGAGAACGCGCTGGAGATTTTTAAGGACTACGACATCATCGTGGACGGCACGGACAACTTCCCAACGCGCTACCTCGTCAACGATGCGTGCGTGCTGCTCGGCAAGCCGAATGTGTACGGCTCGATCTTCCGCTTCGAGGGGCAGGTCTCGATCTTCTACGCGAAGGAGGGGCCGTGCTACCGTTGCCTCTACCCGGAGCCGCCACCGCCCGGCCTCGTCCCCTCCTGCGCGGAGGGCGGCGTGCTCGGCGTGCTGCCCGGCATCGTCGGCGCGTTGCAGGCGGCGGAGACGCTCAAACTGATCCTCGGCATCGGCGACCCGCTGATCGGGCGGCTGCTCCGCTTCGACGCCCTGAAGATGCAGTTCCGCGAGTACAAACTGCGCAAGGATCCGACCTGCCCGATCTGCGGCGAGCATCCGACGCTCACCGGCCTGATCGACTACGACGAGTTCTGCGGCATCGTGCCGGGGCCGGAGGTCAATCTGGACGCGCAGTGGGAGATCACCCCGCGCGAGTTGAAGCAACGGCTGGACGCGGGCGAGAACATCGTCATCGTCGATGTGCGCGAGCCGCATGAGTGGGCGCTCGGCACGATCAAGGAGCCGGACGTCCGCTTCATCCCCGTGGGCGATGTCCCCGCGCGGATGCACGAACTCGACTCCGCCGATGAGATCGTGTTGCAATGCCGCTCCGGCGTGCGCTCCGCGAAGGCACTCGGCATCCTCAAGGACGCGGGCTTCCGTAAGTTGAAGAATCTCACCGGCGGCATCCTCGCGTGGTCGGATGATGTGGACCCGTCGCTGCCCAAATACTAGCCCCATTCTCCATTCGTTTCCTCTATCGGGTAGGTGATTCACCTGCCCGATTTCTGTTTATGTCGCCTCTCTACTCAATAAAATTCACTTCGACATTGACAAAATCAATGCCCTGCGATACGCTCTCTATGAAATGTCACGATAGAGGGGTAACGCAGAATGGCGATCACGCGCGCGAGACCGACACAACGGCTTCCGATTGTCTCTCTGACCATCGCGGGGATTATCTCCTTCACTGGCAGCATGTTGACGAGTGTGGCGATCCCTTGGTTCGTCCTCCAGACGACGAACAGCGCGGCGAAGACCGGGCTGACGGGCGTTTTCGCCACGCTCCCCTTCATCATCGGCGGCGTCTTCGGCGGCACACTCGTTGACCGGCTCGGCTTCAAACGCACGAGCGTGTTGGCCGATCTGACGAGCGGCGTGACGATTACGCTCATCCCGCTCTTCTACCACACGACGGGGCTTGCCTTCTGGCAACTGCTCGTGCTGACCTTCCTTGCCAACCTCTTCAACACGCCGGGGAACACCGCGCGGGAAAGCCTCGTCCCCGATCTCGCCGCCCTCGCCGGGCTGCGGCTAGAACGGGCAAACGCCCTCGTGCAGTCCATCCCCCGCTTCGCCATTCTGTTCGGTCCACCGCTCGCGGGCGTGCTGATCGCGGCATTGGGCGCGGACAATGTGCTCTGGCTCGATGCCGTGTCGTTCGCATTCTCTGCCGCGCTCATCGGCCTCCTCATCCCGCATCGCACGCACACCGAACCGCATGGCGCGGGAGCGAAGCGGTACTTCGCCGACCTCGCCGAGGGGTGGCGGGTTCTCGCGGGCAACCGCGTGCTGCGCGCGCTCACCGCGCTCTTCACCTTCACGAACCTCGTGGAAGCGCCGTGGTCGCTGCTACTCGCCGTCTACGCGAAGCGCATCTTCGGCACGGCGGTCAGTTTCGGCGTCGTCCTCGCGGCGTTCGGCGCGGGCGCGATCATCAGTTCGCTCGTATTTGCGGCGGTTGGGCACCGCCTGCCCCGGCTGGTCACAATTGCGCTCTACCCGATCGGCGCGATGCTCTCCTTCGGCGCACTCGGCCTCAAGCCGCCGCTCGGTGCGCTCATCGCCATCGAGTTTGTCTACGGACTCAGCGCCGGCATGGTGAACCCTGTGCTCAGCACGATACGGCAGGAGCGGGTGCCGAGTGCGTTTCTGGGGCGGGTGCAGGGGATCACCACAGCGTTGGCGTTCGCCTTCATCCCGCTCGGTAGGGGCGTCGCGGGTGTGCTCATCGACCCGATCGGGCTGCGGGCGCTCTTTGTTGGCATCGGCGCATTATTCGCGTTCGCCACGATGCTACTGCTCGTCATGCCGGTCTTTCGTGACCTGCGTCCGCCGGACGGTGACGCGCTGGTGTCACGGTCGCGCGATGCGCGTGTCGCCTCGGAATTCCCGTCGGCGTGATGACGCGAACTCTCGCACGTCGTGTGGCGTCAAGAGTCACGGCGTACGGGAGTCCATACGATCAGCAATGATCGGCCACTGACCTTACGCGAACCGCTCTTCCTTCCACGGGTCGGCATCGTTGTGGTAGCCGTACCGCTCCCAGAAGCCGAGCCGGTCTTCCGGCAGGAACTCGATGCCGCGCACCCATTTCGCGCTCTTCCACGCATACTTCTTCGGGACGACGAGGCGCAGCGGCCAGCCGTGGGCGGCGGAGATGTCCTGCCCGTTGTTGCGCCACGCGAAGAGGCAATCGTCGTCCGCGAAGATGGCGAGCGGCATGTTCGTCGTGTAGCCGCCGTCGCACTTCAGTAGGACGAATTGCGCCTCCGGCTTGAGCGTCACATGCGCGAGTGCCTCCTTCGTGGAGATGCCCTCCCAGTGGTTGTCGAAGGTGCTCCAGCGGGTGACGCAGTGCATATCCGCCGTGATCTCGGCGTGCGGCAGGGCGCGGAACTCCTCGTGCGACCATGTGACGGGCTGCTCCACCAGGCCCGAGATCGTGAAGTCCCACGTCTTCTGGTCGAAGCGCGGGATGCTGCCGTAGTGGAGGATCGGCCACTTGTTGGTCAGCGTCTGGCCGGGGGGCAGACGGTCGCCGTATGCGGCGCGGTTGGCGCGGCCCGAGGTGAGGGACTTGAAGATCATGGGAGGCTCCTTAGTGTATGATCAGGAAACCGCATCGAGCATTGTCAGCATCCCTTCGGATGCGCACCGGAAACCGACGGTTACCACTATTTCCGCCTGCGTCTATCGGGCAGATTTGCCAACATCCCCACATGCTCGACTGGCTCCTCTGAGCAAGCACTAAGCCGAAGCGGATTCTTGAGCCTCCCACGCATGAATGCCGTGGGATTCCGGTTCTTGCTTCCCCAACGGCTGTCGAGGTCACGTATCCGATTCGGGGCTGGCCCATACAGCCCGGCAACAGGCATCTCAAACACCCGTTGCCATGCAATCGTTGATCGGCTGGTTCCAATCGTCGAATGTTTTACCCTCAGGACTTCCCTGAGGAACCGCCAACACTCAGTTGTGAAGGAGCAGCACCGTGATTGCGACACGGAACATGCAGAACATCTCCACCGATAGTCTAACCGATTCAGCCAGTTGTGGCAAGGATTGGGAGCCAGCAGGTAGCACTTCATCCCACGCCTGAAGGCATGGGCTTTCTGGCACGTTTTCTGTAAGACAATGGCTGAGTTGAAAGAAATACTGTTTATCCAAATTGATGCAGCATCGCTGAAGTCTCTTGGTGTCAACAAGCAAGGGCGGAATTCCAATGATCGATCTCGCCCACCGAAATATGCTTTAACGAAAAAGAACATCAACGATCTCTATGTTGATCGTTTACCATTTGGCGAGCAGTAGAGATTATACGTCTTTCTCGTCCACATGCTACGCCCTTTTTTCCATGAATGCCTCGACCTCGGCGCGGGTGGGGAGGGAGGCTTGCGCGCCCCAGCGGGAGACGCAGACGGCGGCGACGGCGGCGGCGAAGCGGACGTCGTTGTCGTCCAGTTGCCCCGCCCAGTCGCGGCCATGCATGGCCGCGAGCAGGCCGGAGAGGAAGGCATCGCCCGCGCCGGTGCCGTCCACTTCCTCGGCGGGCCACGCGGGGACGAAGCGCACCCCACCACCGTCTTGCGTGTACCAGCAGCCGCGTGCGCCGTCCGTGACGCAGAGAAAGCGCATGTGCGGCCGCCAGAGTTCGCGGAGGGCGCGCTCCGGGTCGTCGTGCCCGGTCATGATGGAGGCGTCCTCCTGCGCGAGCTTGATGACATTCGCGTAGTCCCAGATTTTCCAGACGGAGTCGCGGGCGTCCTGCACGTTGTGCCACGCGGTGGGGCGGATGTTCGGGTCGAAGGCGACGGCGATCCCCGCCTCTTGCGCCACGCGCATCGCCTTGAGCGCGGTCCGCTCCATCGGGCTACCGGAGGAGCGACCGAGGCGGGCGTAGAGGCAGCGCGCGCGCTGGATGAGCGCCACGGGCAGGTCATCGGGGTTGTACGTCATCGCGGCGGAACGATCCCAGACGAAGTTAAACTGCCGCTCGCCCTTCTGCGGGAAGGTGGCGAAGGCGAGGGCGGTGTCCGCCTCCCGCGTCACCCGCGCCGCGCTCACATCCACACCCGCGCTGCGGAAACTGGCGAGGATGGCGTGGCCGAAGGGGTCATCCCCGACTCGCCCAATGAAGGCAACCGACACGCCGAGCCGCGCCAGCGCGACCGCGACATTCGCCGGCGCCCCACCGGGCGCGGGCACGAACGGCGGGAATGTCTCGAACGTCCCGACGCACGTCGCGATGAAGTCAATCGTCGCCTCCCCGAGCGTCACGACCGCCGGGGGCGGGGGAGTAGCAAGCAACGAGTTCTTACTGCCCATTTCCCCTCCGGTTTCCTCCGTGCTCATCTCTCTCCTCGTTACTCGCTCCTCGTTACTCAGGTAACTCCTGGTTCGAGGATGCGCAGCGTCGTGTTCGTCGCGTCGAGCCGCACCCGCGCACCAATGGGGAGCGTGGCGCTGTGCCGACCATGGCCGATTGGGAGGTAGGCGATTGTCGGCACGCCGAGGGGTTGGAGCAGGTCATCGAAAACTTCTTCGAGGCTGAGCGTGTTGCCCACCGCGCGCGGGCCGCACTCGAAGTGCTCGCCGATGACGATGCCCGCGCACTCCTGGAGTTTCCCCGCGAGTAGGAGTTGCATCAGCATCCGGTCCACCTCGACCGGGGCGCGGCGCACATTCTCGAAGAAGAGGACCTTGCCGCGCAGGTCCGGCTCCCACGGCGTGCCCATCAGCGCGGTGAGGAGCGGCAGGCAGCCGCCCACCAATTCGCCCTCCACGACACCTGGCACGAGCGCCTGCACCAGCGTCGGGTCGTCCGGGTCGGGCGGGATGTCGAATGGCTCGGTCTCCATCAGGGCATGACGGAAAGCGTCGATGGTGTAGTCCGACGCCCGCAGGAAACTCGACAGTCCCGGCCCGTAGAAGGTCGTCCAGCCGAGTTCCCTCGCAAAAACCGTGTGCAGGATGGTGATATCCGAGAAGCCGATGAACGGTTTCGGCGGGCGGATCGCCAGTTGCGCGAGCCGGTCGCGGTCGAGCGCGTGCGCGGTGCGGATCGCGCCGTAGCCGCCGCGCATACAGAGGACGGCGTCCACATCGTCCCGGAAGAACATCGCGAGCAGGTCGTCGGCGCGGTCCTCATCCCGCCCCGCGAGGTATTCGCGGCGGTCGTTGACGTGCGGGCCGAAGACGACGCGGAATCCGAGTCGCTCCAGCGCCGCGACGCTCCCCGCGACCCCCGCCCGCTCCGGGCCGGGGCTGGACGGCGCGACGACGCCGAGGGTCATCCCGGCCTGCAACCGTGGCGGCTTCTTTCGTTCGGTCATGCGCATGCTCCCTTCTCTTTAGGAACGAGGACTGAGGACTGAGAAGGGAATCGAACCGCGCAGTCCTCAGTCCTCAGTCCTCAGTCCTAATCATCCCCCTGCCCGGTGCTGACGCCGCTGCTGAGGGCGGGAGCGCCGAGGGGTGTTTCGCTCGATGCCACGGCGGCCTGGGCCACCGGCGTTTCCGGCGGTGCGAAGGAGGTACGGAGCGGGATTTCCTTCAGCCAGAAGTTCAGCACGAGGGCGACAATCGAGAGGAACATGCTGATGAGAAAGACGCCGGTGATGGCGTGCACGAGCGCGTCCTTCGTGTTGTCGAGCAGGGTTTGCAGGAGTTGCTGGCCGTTCGGGAAGGCGGCGAACTGCTCCCGCAGGCGCGGCAGGACCTGGGCCAGTTGGAGCGGGTTCTTGAACGCCGTTAGCGCGGCGGCGGGCGTGCCCGGCGGGACCGCGCGGTCGAACTGATCGCGGTAACGGCTGAGCATGATCGAGCCGAAGACCGCCGCGCCGACGGTGCCGCCAATCTGCCGGAAGAACTGCACCGTCGCCGTCGCCGCGCCGATCTGCCGCTGCGCCGCCGCGTTCTGCACGATCAGCGTGAAGATCGGCATCGTCAGGCCCATGCCCGCGCCAATCAGCAGCATGAAGCCGACGATGGCGAGCCGCGTTGTCCCCGCGTCCATGCGCGCGAGGAAGGAGAGGCCGACCGTCATCAGCGCGAGGCCGACGAGGGCGACCACCTTGTACTTGCCCATCCGCGCGACGAACTGCCCCGCGCAGATGCTGCCGACGGACCACATCACCATCATCGGCGTCAGCAGGGAGCCGGATTGCGTCGCCGAGACGCCGATGACGGTCTGCA
This sequence comes from Thermomicrobiales bacterium, assembly GCA_038232175.1. Lineage (GTDB taxonomy): Bacteria > Chloroflexota > Chloroflexia > Thermomicrobiales > JALYUS01 > JALYUS01. The sequence goes on along the minus strand of JBBSII010000028.1, from coordinate 3,445 downwards.
TGAAGAGGGGAATGAAGAGGATCGAGCCGAACATCGCCATGCCGTTGAGGAAGACGGTGGCGGTCGAGATCGAGATGATCGGGTTGCGGAAGAGCGCGAGCGGCAGGATCGGCTCGACGGCGCGCGTCTCCGCGAAGACGAACGCGCCGAGCATCACGACGGCGACGACGAACAGCCCGATGACGCGCGGCGACCCCCAGCCGTAGTCCGTCGCCCACGTCAGGGCGAGCAGGAGCGGCACCAGCCCGGCGAGCAGCGTCGCGACGCCGACGAAGTCGATCACCCGCCTCACGCCCTCAGGCCGGAAGTAGGGGAAGGCGAAAAAGAGCGCGGCGGTCGCGAGGATGCCGACGGGCAGGTTGATGTAGAAGATCCACCGCCACGAGTAATGGTCCGTGATCCAGCCGCCGAGCGTCGGCCCGAAGACGGAGGACATCCCCCAGACCGCGCTCAACAGCCCCTGATACTTGCCGCGCACGGCGGGGGGGAAGATGTCGCCGATGATCGTGAAGGTGATCGCCATGATGATGCCGGCGCCGACGCCTTGCATGCCGCGGAAGATGATTAACTGCGTCATGCCGTCGCCGGGGACGCCGGGGATGCTGCCCGCCGCCCCGCAGAGCGCGGAGGTGAGCACAAAGAGTACCGCGCCGCCGAGATAGAACCACTTGCGCCCGTAGATGTCGGAGAGCTTGCCGAAGATCGGCACCGCCGCCGTCGAGGTGAGCAGGTAGGCCGTCGTCACCCAGGCGTACCGGTCGAAGCCGTTCAACTGCGCGATGATGTTCGGCATTGCCGTGCCGACGATCGTCTGGTCCAGCGCGGCGAGCAGCAGGGTGAGCATGACGCCAGTCATCGTGCCGATAATTTGCCTGCGCGTCAGATTGTGGAAGCCGCTGCTGCCCGCCCGCACCGTGCCCGTTGCCGTCGCCATCGCACCCCTGCTTTCCATTCGTCAGTGTTCGTGTTCTCATGATCGTTCGATGCTCGAACAATCGTACCACGCCTCGCGCGGATTCTGGGCTACCGGGGTGATCCAAAATCGGCGCGGATACGCATAACGTAGAGAGCGAAATATATGCTCTGGCCCGGCACATTCTGATCAGGAGCAAAGCGTGCCACTCGACGATGAACTGACGACGCTCCGGGAGGAGAGCGAGGCCCTCGCGGATTTTCTTCGGATGCTGCAACGGGAATACGATCACCTCCGCGCCGACTTCACCTCCATCCTCCAGGCGGCGGGCGGCTCCATTGAGATACTCACCCCCGCGACGCAAACGCCACCAGCCGCAACGATCGAACGCCACGATAACCTTGCCCAAGGCACGGTGACGTTCCGCCTGATGCACAACGAGAAGTGACGAAGACCAAACCGTCAAGGGACCAAACTGGATTGACGCGAAGGCGCAGGGGAGGTAGCCAGTAGCCGGTAGTCAGTGATGCGGAACTCGGTTTCCTTACTGACTACTGGCTACCGGCTACTTCCCCTGCGCCTCTGTGGTTCAAGTGTTTTCGCGTCGTATCTCTGTGTACGGGAAGTTGGGCGGCGCGCCCGTTGGCTCAGTCGCGCCGTGCATCGAGCGCCACTCCCACTGGCGGGCGCGGAGGGCGAGGCCAGCAGCGGGGGCGCGTTTCCCAACCGCCGCCGCGATCCGCGCCCGCCCGCCGTGGAGCGGGTCGCCGAGCGCGGCGCGACCAAGCGCGAGCAGCCCGAACCGCCCGTAATCCCCGAACCACTGGAGCAGCCCGCGCGTGCCGAGCGCGCGGCGGAGCGCGGGCAACACCCACGGGTGGTGGCGCACCGTGGCGAGCATCATCGCCGTGTACTCCCGCCACGACGGGTTGTCGCGCAGGAAGCGGCGGGTCGTCGCCTCACCGAGGTCGTTCAGGGTTGCGAGGAAGGCATTCATCACGCGGTTGACGGCGGCGGGGTCGCCCCCCTCGCGGTGCGCCATCATGCGCGAGAGGCCCCAGAGCGGCGCCATGTTCGCCTGATGCGCGCCCGCGTGCCGCAGGTGGTGCGCCTCGAGCAAATCATGTCGGAGGCAGTAGCGCAACGTCTCGGTGATGCGCCGGAGGTTGCGCGTGTGCGAACCGAAGCCGCAGAAGGTGAGGGGTGACTGCTGCGCCGCCGCGTCGCCAATCGAGACGATCCCGCGCGATGCGCTCGTGCCCCGCCGCGTATCGTGATACCGCGCGGGGATGAAGCCGTAGACAGGCTTCAGGTGCGCGAACTCCGGCCCCGCCGCCTTGTACGTCGGCAGCAGGGTGAAGTACCGCTCGAAGAGGTCGAGCAGCGCCTGCGGCTGGGCCGGGTCGATGCGGTCGTAGTAAAAGAGATAGATGGTGTACTCATCCTCGCCCGCCGGGAATCCCTCCCAGATCAGTTGCCGCCCGTCCTGCACGTCCGCGATAGTGATAAGCACCTCGCCGGTCGCGGGGTCCACCTCCTGCGGGCCGCTGCCGCGCCGGAGGCCGCGCGCGGTCGTCCCGGCGGTCGGGCAGACGCCCTGCAACGCGCCGCCCGCGTTGATCGCCCAGGCAATCGGCGAGATCGTGCCCATTGCGTCCACAACGAGCCGCGCCGCGTACCGCTCGACGCCGTCCGGCCCCTCCACCTCGACCACGGACCCGGTGCGGCCCTGCATCCGCTGGTGGCAGCGGAGGAAGCGTCGCCCCTCATGAATCGTCCCGCCGAGGGCGACAAAGCGGCGGCGGCAGTGGTCGAGGAGCGCGTCCGCGCGGACCGCCACGTCGAGCACCTCCGTCGTCTCTATCGGCGCGGCGGGAACATCGATCGTCTCGGCGTGGAAGCGGACGATGCCGCTCCGGTAGCGATTCGCGACGACCCCCGCGAGGTCGTCCCACGTCGCCACATCGGCGCGGACGAGTGCCGCCAGTTCCGCGAGCGAGATGTTCCACTCGCGGTGCGCGTTGCCCGCTCGCCCCTCGTCGAGCAGCGCGATGCGGAGGCGCTCTCCGTCGCGCGCCGCCCCCGCCGCCAGCGCGGTCGCGTTAATCAATCCGAGCACGCCGCCGACGTAGAGCACGTCATACGCGCCGTGCGTCGTCGCCGGGAGCACGTCGCAGGGGATGACGATTTCGCTATCTGCCGCGCCGCGCACGACCGCCGCGAACCGCTGATCGAGTCGTTCCACCGCCGCGAGGGACCGTTCCCCATCGGGCATCGCCCGGAACGCCTCAACCGTGCGCGGATACTGTCCACGCAGCCGCGCAATAATCGTGTCCGGTTCAGCAGTAACTGGCATGGGAAACCTTTCTGAACCGCGAATACTGCCCAGAGGGCACCCGGAAGGACGCGAGGTAGTACCCCAGTGAACCGTGGTCAGGTCGCATGGGTCACGTCCCGGAACCAGCGCGGCGGTCTCCCCCGCCGCTTCACCGCCGGTAACGGCACCCGGTAGTGCAGCACCTCCCCCACTGT
>JBBSII010000027.1:0-14721 GCA_038232175.1 Thermomicrobiales bacterium | reverse complement strand
GCATAGAAATTGTGATGCCGCGCGTAGAAGTACGCGCCCGGTTTCAGAACACGCCGCACCTCCCGACACATTCCATCGATGTCCTGAACGTGCTCGGTGGTCAGGGAGGCAAACGCGAAATCGAAATAGTCATCGGGGAAGGGCATCGCCTCCGCAATCGACTTGTAGAACGTGATCCGCTGCGGGTAGTAATGTACGAGCGCGTGCTTGTACCCAACGTACTGATCGTATTCATTGTGACCGCCGTGGAAGGAATCGGGATCAGGGTCGATGCCGTGATAGTCGCCGATGTGATGCTTCTCGATCAAGCCGAGCACTTGCAGGGTGACCCCACAGCCGACATCGAGGACGCGCATGCCATGCAGCTTCAGGCCCGGCGGGAGCGTCGAGAACATGTGGTCTAATGCCCACGTCGGATGCTCACTCACATACGCGCGAATCTCGTCGGGCGTGTAGCGGGGGGTAAAGTCATCCGGTAGTCTGTAGCGTTGCGCGGCCATCCTCGCCGCAGGCGATGTATCCAGTGCCACCATTGACCCTCCTCTCCACCCTTCGACCCCTGAACAATGGCCGAGACTCCCCAGCAGGGAGCAGAGCCGATCATCTCCTTCCGCTCGTCCCCCACCTCCGCGTCACACATGAAAGCGCGCATCTCCCGCAACGGTTTACGTCAGTGTGTCGCTGTAGCGATCCACGGTGATTATCAGCATATCGTACTCCCCCTGAATCACGTTGTGATTGGCACGATACGCCGCATCGCCCATTGGAACGATCTGTGGCAGCACGCGTCATTCCGCCGCTCGCAGCGCGTGATCACCGCCGTCTGGGGCTGCGACTGGATACTGGACGCGCTGATCCGCGTCGCGCTCGTCTTCATCCTCTCCACGTCGGTGTTTCTGGTCATCTCGCAGGTACTCTTTTTCGGCATCTTCATCGGCATCTTCTACTGGATGATGGCGTATGTCCGCCGCGTCCGCAAGCAAGGCGAGGAAGCGCGCGCCGCGACAAAGGCAACTGCATAGGCGGCGACTCGGCAAATACGGATCGATTACGACCCTGTGGCGCCCTGCTCCGCCTTGTACGCGGCGAGTTCAGCCTGGTGGTGAGTCAGTTTGCCCGTCACTTCACCAATCTTCTTCGCATCCCCGGCCTGCTGCGCCGCTTGCAACGCGGCGGTCAGCACGTCCACTAACCCTTGCAGGTCGTAGACCTTCTGGCCGACGATTGTGCCGTACGGCATCCCGGCAGCGGCGGCCTGCTGTTTCATCTTCGCGCGGACGGCGTCGGGTATCGTGAAGGTCATGCGCGCGCTCGCTTCCTATTTGGCGATCCGGAGATAGACCGCATACCAATCCGTCCGTATGGCATCCTGCGCTTGCGGTAATGGCATCCGCCCCGCGCAGACCTCCGCGTGCAGGTAGTTTTCCACCTTGTCCTTTTCGCGCGCGCCGATCCTGTTCGGGCCATCAGGGGTCGCGTACGGCTCCGGCCAGAGGTTCGCTAGCGCATTGCTCCCACCGAGTTCAAGCGAAATGAAATGGTCAACCTCATGCTTGCCCGCGGGTGCCCCCTGGGCAGGATTCGGGATGCCGTACCGCTGGTAGACCGCCGCCTTCTCATCGCTGGAAACGCTGCGGACGCTCGAACTGTAGCCGGAGACGCAGACTTCCTTCGCCGTCACGCCGGGGAAGAGATCGCCGGGTGTCAGCGCCGGGTTCGGGTAGAGGCTCGCCGGCCCGGCATGACCACCGCCCCCACCCCCGATGGTCGGGGCTGCCGTCGCCGTGCCAGCGCTGCACCCGCTCAACGCGAGACTCAGCGCGAGCGCAAGCATCATGAGCAGGGTGGCGCGCGGAATATGTCGATACTGCATCGTTGTCCTTTGCGTTCGTGATTTCCGGGGCGCATCGTACCACGCGGGTTCGTGCATCATCTCAGCCGCCACGCGCAACGGTTTCGCAGCGTGCGCTGTAGAGGTCCACCGCGATTGTTGGCAGGTCGTACCCCCCTCTAAGTCGCGGTACGGACAGGGCGGGCGGCGTCTCCCCCCGTTAGCCCTGCCCCTGCCCCTTCTTGTCGACCGTCGGCGGTTCCGGCGCCGGGGGCGGGGTCGGCTTCTTCTCGTCCTTCGGCAGCGTCGGCACCACCAGCGGCGTCGCCGCCTTCACCTCCTGCGGCATCGCGAACTTGGCGAGGCGCGGCGCCGCCACGTCCTTGCGCCGCGCCACCACCCGGTAACTGAACGGCCCGTTGATCGCCTCGGCGATCTTGCCCTTCGCCTTCATCGTCGCGCTGTCCGCCTGCACCGTGAACCCGCTCGCTGTCCGCTTCGTCACATGCACGGCATTGTTCTCGTCGTGCTCGGTGATAAAGACGTGCAGCTTCGCCGTGTCCACCACCGCCGCGAAGTCCGCGTCCAGCGTCACCTCCCCCTTCCCCCCGCTCAGCCGCCCCTCCCCGAAGTCCTCGAACCATGCCTCCGGCGACTCGACACAGTACAGCAGCCGGTGCGTGCCGTCGGGGTGCGGCACCGCCGCGCTCTTCGTCCCCTTCACCGTCGAGTTCCCCTGGACGTAGAGGTCGCCGGGGGCGATCGCACCGTTGTTGTAGATGTTGACCGGGCCGGCGAACTGACCGGCGATCGCCCCCGCGACGCCCGCGGCGCCCGCGAAGCCGACGGTACCGGCGACGTTGGTGACACCGAAGAGGCCGAAGCCGGGGGCGCTGTTGACGGCGCCGACGACGCCGTAGGGCTGGCCGCTGCCACCGCCCGAGACACCGAAGACGCCGACGTTGGTGCCGGAGACGCCGTAGACGCCGACGCCGGCGCCGGCGCCATTGCCGAAGACACCGGCGGTGTTCGCGCCGTTGCCGATGCCGTAGACCCCCGAGGCGGCGGGCGTGTTGCTCGCGGGCGGGGTGGCGTTGGTATTGCCGAACACGCCGTTGTTGCTGGTGCTGTTCCCATATACCCCGCGGCTGCTGGTGCTGTTCCCATACACCCCGGTGTTGCTGGTGCTGTTCCCATACACCCCGGTGTTGCTGCTGCTGTTCCCGTAGACGCCCGTGTCTGTGCCAGTGCCGCCGCCGTAGACGCCATAGGTGCCCGTGCCGTTGCCGAGCCCGATGACCCCCGCATAGCCGGAGCCGGTGGCGGTATTCGTGTTATCGTAGACGCCATAGTTCCTGCTGCTCCCATACAGAGCGGTGCCGGCGCCATTGTTCGTGAAAGCTGCGAGCGTGACCCCGGTGTTCTGGAGCCCGCTGTCGTAGGGCATCGTCCAGGTGCTGAGGTTCGCCGACACGCGCTCCGGCTCCCCCGCCCCCCGTGCCGCCAGCCCCGCCACGAAGGCCGCCGCCGCCGCGATCAGTCCCCGCCGCCCCAGACCAGCCCGCGTCTCCGGCGCTGCTGATTCCTCCGATACTACCGCGACTGCCGGTACTCCTGCTGTCGTCTCGTGCTGTGCCGCCATCCTGCATCCTCCTTGTCCGCTGGGGTGGCCCCCTGGCCATGCCCTGCGTCCCACCTGCGGCACGCCCATCGGCGCCGCTCCCCACAGGATAGCGGGGGCAGCGCGTGCGCGCCATGAGCAAACCACAGGAATACCCACAGGAATACTCACATCCTTTCACGGCAGGCGTTGCGCCGTCCGCCGGAAAACGGGGTGGTCAGGGCGTATGCATTCTCGGCAATTGGGATGCCAAGTGTAGCATCGACCGTCTCCCGCAACCGCGGCAACGAGTCGGTTAACGCGGCATTCGTGTCTCGCCCGTAGCCGCCGGACTGCGGCAACCCGCCGATTTCGAGGATGGCGGGGCCGTCGAAGCCGCCCCGAAGCACCGCGCGACAGTACGCGGGGAAGTCGATTGCGCCCATGCCGAGTGGGTAATGGTCGTTGACGGTCGGCAGGCGCGTGTCCGAGACGTGGAGCATCGTCATGCGCGGCGTGAGCGCGAGGAAGCCGCCCAAGTGCTCCGGCGCGGTGTGGTTCATGTCCCAGACGAACCCCAACCCTGGCACGGCGTCGAGGATCGCGGCGCACCGTTCCGGCTTCGCGCAGAGGCCGATGCGCGGCTCGTTGTGCTCGAACCCGAAGCGGAAGCCGTGCGCCCTGGCGAGGTCCACGGCGGCCTCAAACTGCGGGATGAGGCTTCGTTCCAACGCGAGGAAATCCGCATCGTCAGCAGGCGCGAGCGGGACGAGATGCCAATGGATGCAGGTGCACGGCAGTGCGTCGATGGCGGGGAGGTTCAAGTGGAGCACATCGAGCGGCGACAGGCCGGACGCGGTGCGGCCCGTCGTGTCGATCCGCACGATAACTTCCATCACCGCCTCGATCCCCGACGCCGCAAGTGCGCCCGCGACCACGTCGAACGGCTCCCCCAGTCGCTCCGGCGTCAGCCCCGGCTCCTGCCCCTGAAACTGGAGCGCGACGAACCCCGCATCGCGCGCGAACGCGATCTCCTCTGATGCGGGACGCCAGTTGCCGGGAAACTGGCGGGCGTTCATGCCGATACGGAACATCCTCACCTCCATCGCCCGCAGGGCACCCGCTTCCCTCGGAAGGAAGGGGTGACTCATATGCATAACGTGCCCCATTGTCAGTGCCCAAACGGTCTGACGTTACTCCTTCGTATGTCGAAGCGCGAGCGCATGATCGAGATAGCCATGCTGACCATTCCGCAGGGTCATTGATCGCACATCCGCGATGGAGCGAAAGCCCGATTCCAGTTCGTACTCGTCGGGGTCTGTCATGCCCGCTGTGAACGTGTCCGCTTCCGCCATGTACACGACGCGGATGAAATCCGGGTACGGGTACGGGTAGTTCTCCGGCTTCGGCGTCTCATGGCGCCCGTGGACGAAGCCGAGCAACGCGACATCGCGGATCGTCCACCCGGTTTCCTCTAACACCTCCCGGCTGAGCGTCTGCATCAGCGTTTCTCCCGGTTCTCGCCGACCGCCCGGCCAGATGTGGGTGTCGTCGCGATTGCGCGAGACGATCACCGCATCGTCATGAAAAAGCAGCGTATTCGCGGACGTGATGAGATCACGCGGCGGCAACTCGTCACTCAGGTAGGACGTGAGGCGCACATGCATCTGCCCCGACCACCAGATCGCCGTTTCCTCATGGAACGGCGTATGCCGCGCGAGAAATTCCGTTAGTGATGTGTCCACTCCGCATTTCCCCATTCGCCTTCCCCTATGGGGCCGGGGGTCAGGCGAGTTCAAACGGGATGTTCAATTCCACCGCCAGTTCATGCAAATCCGCGAGCACCATCGGATTGAGCGGGATGCCGTTCGCGCGGCGGTCGTCCTCCGCCAACCATTCCGGGTCGCCGGGGGCGAGGACGCGCGTGTGGCCCTCGGCGACGAGCGTGTTGTGGAGCATCTGGACGTACGTGTCGAAGCGCGCAGCGTACTCCTCCATCGGCACGAAGGCGTCGATGCGCCACGCGCTGAACATATGCGTGTGCTCCGTCGGCACGGTCGCGTTGTTCGGAATCTCCGCGCTCACCCGGCCGCCACCAAGCAGCCCGCAGAAGAGGTCCACCGCGACGTTGAGGCCGTACCCCTTCTGGCCGCCGTGCGCGCGGTCGCCGCCAAGTGGGTGGAGGTGCCGCGCCCGCGCCGCATCCGTCGTCGGGCGCATCTCCGCGTCCACCGCCCAACCGGAGGGCAACTCCTTCCCCTCGCGGCGGTAGACGCCCAGTTTGCCCATCGCGACAACGCTCGTGGACATGTCGAGCAGGAACGGCTTCTCGGCCTTGCCGCCGGGGAAAGCAATCGCGATCGGGTTCGTGCCGAGGATCGGCAGATTGCCAAAGGTCGGCAGGACATTCGGGCCGGTCGTCGTCATCGCCATCCCCGCCAGCCCCTCCGCCGCCGCTATCAGCGGGTAGTTGCACGTCGCGGCGAAGTGGTTGCTGTGCCGCACGGTGACGGTGCCCACGCCGCTCTCCCGCGCCTTCTCGATTGCCCGCCGCATCGCGTGCGTCGCGACGACCGGCCCGACGCCGTTGTCACCGTCGAGCACGAGGGTACCGGGGAACTCCGCGACGGTGCGAATCTTCGGGCGCGGGTTCATCAGGCCGTTGCGAATCCGGTTGATGTACCCGTGCGCGAGCGGCGCGCCGTGCGACTCGATGCCGTGCACATCCGCGCCCATCAGGATGCGCGAAACCGTTTGCGCATCCTCGTCCGTCAATCCGGCGCTGGTAAAGGCACGGACGTAGAAATCCCCCAGCGCATCGACGGAAACGCGCACGCGATCCTCGGTGGTTGGTGCAGGCATTCAGTGGCTCCCTTTCACCCGTTGCGAACGGCTCAATCGTGTCACGAGTATGCCCCGGCGTGCGCATGGGCGCAACAAGATGCGATACTGCAACTCTGTGGTTCGGGTTTCTGCATCCTGATGGTCCAAGTTCTGAGGAGAGGGAGAATAGTGGCGGAGAGTGAGCGGAAGCCCGTCGTGCTGGTCGGCGGGAACATGGGGCGCAATGATGGGGTGGATTACTCCGAGTGGTTCGCGCGGGACTTCCCGGATGTGACGTTTTACTCCACGGAGGGGAAGCCGGAGGTGCTGGAGCGGCACATCGCCGAGGCGGACGCCGTGATCGGCGACGTGCCGGAGCGGTTGCTGGCGCGGGCGATGCGGCTCCGCTGGGTTTCGTCCACCGGCGCGGGGGCGAACGGCGTCTCCACGCCCGCGTTCCAGGCGCGTCCGGAGGTTGTCGCGACAACGGTTGTTGGCGTCCATGCGGCGAGCGTGCCGGAGCAGACGCTGGCGATGCTCCTCGCCTTCGCGCGCCGCCTGCCGGAGCAGATCCTCAATCAGCACGGCCCGCACCGATTCTACTGGCCGACGGGCATGTTCGAGATCGAGGGGCAGACGATGGGCATCCTCGGCCTCGGCAAGATCGGCACGTCACTGGCGCGGAAGGCGAAGGGTCTCGGGATGCGCGTCACGGGCTGGCGGCGCTCCGACACGCCCGCGCCGGAGGGCCTACTCGACCGTCAGTTCGCTCCGGGCGATCTCCACGGGATGCTCGCGGACGCGGATCATGTCGTCGTCACACTGCCGCTGACGGCGGAGACGCACCACCGCTTTGCTGCGGCGGAGTTCGCGGCGATGAAGCGGTCGGCGTACTTCTTCAACGTCGGGCGTGGGCCAATTGTCGATCAGGCCGCGCTGCTCGCCGCGCTCAAGGGGGGCGCCATCGCGGGCGCGGGCATCGACGTGACCGACCCCGAACCCTTGCCGCCGGACGACCCACTCTGGGACGTGCCGAACCTCATCCTACTCACCCACTACGGCGGCCTCACCCCGAAGTACGGCCCCCGTGCCTACGCCATCCTCAGCGACAACCTCCGCCGCTTCCTCACGGGCGAGCCGCTGATGAACGTCGTCGATAAGCAGCGGGGGTATTGAGGCAAGACTGTGTCTGTGCTTGCGTAACGGCCTATCGCGAGCAGGTTCGAAGTTCGAACGGAGCGCTTGACGCACCATACACGAATCAGTATATTTGTTTCATGGATATGCCACTTCGCCCTGTGTATTGGGTTGGCTCGGCGAAGGATGATCTCCGTGCCTTTCCCGCAGATGTGCAGGACGTGATGGGATACGCTTTGGAATTGGCGCAGCGTGGCAGCAAGCACCCCGGTGCGAAACCGCTCAAGGGTTTTGGTGGTGCGAGTGTTCTCGAAATCATTGACGACTTCGATGGAGAGACCTATCGCACGATCTACACGGTGCGGCTGCGGAGCGGGGTCTACGTCCTGCACGCATTTCAGAAAAAGTCGACGCGCGGCATCACAACGCCAATGTATGAAATTGACCTGATTAATGCACGGTTACGGGCAGCGGCTCATGAGGACACGAAACGAGTGAGGGATAACGCGAATGGATGAGAAGATCACCATCACCGAAGGAAGCGGCAACGTTTTCGCCGATCTCGGCTTGCCAAACCCGGAGGAACGGAAAACAAAGGCGGAACTCGCCTACCAGATCAGCACAATTATCGCGGAGCGCGGACTTACCCAGGCACAGGCCGGTGCAACCCTCGGGATCGAGCAGCCACACGTCTCCAATCTCGTGCGGGGTCGGCTGAGTGGATTTTCCGTGGAGCGACTGATGAGCTTCCTCACCCAACTGGGCCGAGACGTGGAAATTGTCGTCACACCAAAGCCTGAACGTCGCGAACGTGGCGCAATCACCGTAGTGACACGCTCACTGGCGACGAGCCAACACGAGTAATGGAAACACCACCGAATGCATAAGGAGGGTTTTTAGATGGCACAACCGCTCCGCATCGGCCTCTGCACCGACCAGAACATGCCGTGGGAGAAGACCGTCGAACGGTGGCAGCGGTTCGAGCAACTCGGCTTCGACAGCGTCTGGGACTGCGACCACTACGTGCAGCCGAGCCACCCGACCGGGCCGTACTACGAGGGATGGACGCTGCTCGCCGGGCTGGCGGCGCGCACCGAGCGCATCCGCATCGGCGTGCTCGTCTCGTGCAACACCTTTCGCCACCCCGCCCTGCTCGCGAAGGAGGCGGTGACGGTTGACCACATCGCCAACGGGCGGCTGGAACTCGGCCTCGGCGCGGGGTGGTACGTGCCGGAGCATGAGATGTTCGGCATCACCTTCCCCCCGCCCGCCGAACTCGTCGGGCGGTTCCGCGAGGCCGTCGAGATCGTCGATTCGCTCCTCCGCAACGAGGTCACGACGTACGATGGCGCGTACTATCAGTTGAAGGATGCGGCGTCGCGCCCCCGCCCGATCCAGCAGCCCCGCCCGCCGCTGACGCTCGGCGCGCACGGGCGGCAGATGCTGAAGATCGTCGCGCAATACGCCGACCGCTGGAACTCGCACGGCACCGTCGCGGAGATGCGCGCCCGCAACGAAATCCTCGACGAGCACTGCGCCGCGATCGGGCGCGACCCGGACGCGATCATCCGCTCGCTCTACGGCTGGGCCGCCCTGATGCCGAATGACCCGTGGGCCTCCGTCGATGCCTTCGAGGAAGTCGTCGGCCAGTACCGCGCGGCGGGCATCAACGAACTGCTGATCGATGCCCCCGGTGACGCACAAATGTCCGTCCTCGAGCGGGTCGCGACCGATATCCTGCCGCGTCTCCGGAAGGAGAGTTAAGCCACGAAAGTACGGACGATTTGTCCGCTGCTCACGCCGTCTTCGCCTCCTCATGGGCCGCGCGGGCGACGACATCCGCCAACCACGCATTGAGGCTCTTCTGCCTGCGCGTGGCGGCGATCACGGCGTCGTGGTGCACGTCAGGCGGAATGCGGAGTACCAGTTTGCCGGAGAATGGCTTCTTCGGCTCCTTCCCGCGCTCGGCGCACCAATCGAGGTACACGTCAACGGAGCGATGAAACTCATCCTCAATCTCGTCTGTGCGCTTTGACTCAAAGGTAATCACATCATCAAAGCCGATCACATGGCCGTAGAGGATTTTCGCCTCTGCGTCGTACTCAACCTCACCTGTATAGCCCTTGTAACTCATCGTCGTCTTCATGGCCTTTGCACTCCTGCCTTTTCGAGAAACTTCCGTACATCCCTGATGCGTCCTTGCGCTGCGATGCGCTTGGGGTGCGGCACGTGGAAGACCGCGCTCGCATCGTTGAGCGCAACCACGATGCGCGACCCTTCCCGCTGCCGAATCTCCGCGCCCAAGGCCGCAAACAATCCCTCGATGTCATCCCACGGCAGCGAGGATGGAACCGGCTTGGTGAAGATGGATGCCAATGTCCGGTGCTGCTTCGTGTTCACGCGCCGTATAGTATCAGTTTTCAGTACCACTGTCGAGGGGTGGGTTGTGCCCGTAAACGTCTGTAAGCAAAAGCAGTCGCGGCACACGGAGAACCGATGCGCCCCGGCTGAAATGGAGATGACGTACCGATACCGGCGACCGCGTTGCCGTACCTGGCGTCGCTTGGTACGATTGGTGCCGTTCTCCCGTGCACTGAGGTCTCTAAGGCCGTGACCCGCGAAAGGTGATCGCCGTGCGCGTCCTGTTCACCTGCCTCCCGTTCCTCGGCCACTTCCACCCGCTGGTGCCGCTCACTCGGGCGCTGGAGGATGCCGGTCACGAGGTCGCATTCGCCACCGGCCAGACACTCTGCCCATTGGTGACGGCCACCGGCTTCCGCACCGTGTCGATGGGCTTCGACCCGCAGGGGCGCGGGTGGTTCGACCTGTTCCCCCACCTCCTGACGATCCCCTCGGGGCCGGCGCGAACGGCCTGGTTCGAGGGGCGCATCTTCGGCTTCATGGCCGAGTGCGCGGTGCCCGACCTGCTGCGGCTCGCCGCGCGGTGGCGGCCGGACGTGCTGGTGCGCGAGCCGTGGGAGTACGGCGGCTGCGTGGCGGCGGAGCGGCTCGGCGTGCCCCACGCCACGGTGGGGGTGGGCGCCTTCCACCCGCCCGGCTACGCCCAATCGTTGCGCGCCCCGGTGCTGAACCGGCTCCGGCGCGCCTTCGGCCTGCCGGACGACCCCGACCTGGCCATGCTCTACCGCTACCTGCACCTCGCCCTCGTCCCGCTGCGGTTCCAGGACCCGGCCGTGCCGCTGCCGCCGACGGCGCACGCCGTGCGGCTCCCGATCTTCGACCGATCGGGCGCGGAGGGGCTGCCGGGGTGGGTGGCCGATCTGCCGGAGCGGCCGACGGTCTACGCGACGCTCGGGACGGTGGCCAACGCGGTGCCGGGAGTCTTCGAGGCGATCCTGGATGGGCTGCGGGGCGAGCCAGTGAGCCTGATCGTCACGGTGGGGCGCGACCAGGACCCCGGGCGGTTCGGCCCTCAGCCCGACAACGTCCACATCGAGCGCTACATCCCGCAGACGCTGCTGCTGCCGCGCTGCACGGTGGTCGTCTCGCACGCGGGCTGGAACACGGCGGTGACCTGCCTGGCCCATGGCGTGCCGATGGTGCTGATCCCCTTCGGCGCCGACATGCCGGAGAACGCGCGGCGGTGCGCGGCCCTCGGTGTTGCCTGCACCATCGCGCCGGCCGAGCTGACACCCGGGGCGATCCGGGCGGCGGTGCGCGACGTGCTGGGCGATCCCGAGTACCGCAGGAACGCGGAGCGGGTACGCGATGAGATGACGGCCCTGCCAGGGCCGGAGCACGGGGTGCAGTTGCTCGAACGGCTCGCGGTAGAGAGACAACCGATGCTCACAGCATGAAGCGAAGGGCTGCCGCTGTATTGATTGGCTTGTTGGCGTGGAGGAATCCACAGACCTTCAGGGCTTGACCGAGGGGGGGAGACGTGGATCGGGCGTATTCAAAGCCGCCTTTGAATACGCCCTGGGATGCGCGAGCAGGCCGGGATTGATCCCCGGAAGGTCGATGCGGACGCGGACCAGATCGCTGTTTAGGCGCGCGGCGTGACCGTGCGGCGATAGACGCGGAATACTATCCCGGCGATGAGCAGGAGTGCGCCCGTCCCGAAGCCGAGGAGGCGAGTGGTGTCCGTTCCCGTCGCGCGCGCCTCACCCGTCTTGGGGAGCGTCGCCGGTGCGGTGGTGGTCGTGCCGCCACCCGTGCCGGTCGCGACTGGCGCCGCCGGAGCGGACGTTCCGGGCGCGGCTGGTGCGGCGGCGGGGCTGCCCGTTGCGCCGCTCGTGGGCGCGGAGACGACGAGCCAGGCGACGCCCGCGCCGGTGAATGGGTGGTTCACCTTGCCGTCAAAGGTGATCGCGACCGGGTTCGGGGTGATCGCGGGCGGCGTCGCGGCGGTGACGTTGAGGATCGCGTCGCTGCTCTGGGCGTCCTTCCCGCTGTACGTGTACACGACGGGCTGCTTGAACGTCGGGAGGATCGCCTTCGTCGCCTTATCGGTGACGCGGAAGGCGAACGCAGCGCGCACGGTACGATCCTTCACGAGCGCCTTCCATGTGCTCAGATCGCCGGTGAGCAGATCAAAGGTCACGGGGGCATCGAACGTCCCCGCCTTGATCGTCACGGTCTGATCGCCCACCGTGATGGTGGCCGCCTGATCGGGCGCGATGTCCATGCTCTTCGCGACGGTCGCGTAGCCAAACTTCGTGAAGTCCGGGCCATCCGCCGCGCTCACAGCGCTGAGGTTGGCCAACATGAGGAAAACGATGCCCATGATACCGCCGACGAACCTGACCTTGCGCGACATGTATTGCTCCTTACTCGGCTGATGATGCGTCACGAGATGCGCACCCTCTCCATGTGATACGGTGAGGAGCGATGCGATGGATTGTTTCTTCCGTCCCCTTTTCTGTATCATGCGGTTAATGGGAAAACAGGATGTGTTATTGTCTGCACGACGACCGATAGCACGGCAATGAGAGGACAGACAGGGATGGACGATCGGGCGATGCGGAATCTCTTCGGCACGCGCACCTGGCGTGGCCGCACCCGCACGGAAGACGAGGCGGATATCGAGGCGGAACTGATCGATCCGGGGACGCTGATGGCGCAACTTGGCGACGCGGCCGAGCCGGAGCCATTACTCGCCCCGCAGGGGGTGGAGCAGGACCAGTGGCGCGGCTACGTGCTGATTTGCGTCAATGCCAATGTGGTCAAGGTCTGCGAGATGGTCAAGGAGCGATTGGGGGATCGCTTCCGCGGAATGTCGCTCGTGACGGGCCTCTACGACCTGATCGTGCGCGTGGAAGCGGACTCCAAGGAGCAATTCAAGGAGACGCTCATCCTCGTGCGCGAGACGCCGGGCGTCATCTCCAGCGTCACGCTGCTGGACCTCGACTGATGGCGCACGGCTCCCACGAACCCGGCTGGCTCACATATCACCTCGTCCCGACGGAGGAGTGGGACGCCGTGCCGCCCGATGCGCCGTACTATCCCGCCGCCTTCCCGCAGGACGGCTTCATCCACACCTCGCACACGGCGGCGGAGGTCGCGGCGGCGGGCAATCGCTACTACACGCGCGACGCCCGCCCCTACTACGCGCTCGTGATCGACCTGCGGCGGCTCACCAGCCCGTGGCGCTTCGATGGCGATGAGCGGTTCCCGCACATTTACGGCGCGCTCAATCGCGACGCCGTGATCGCCGCACCCCCCGCGCCGCGCGAGCCGGACGGTGCCTTCCTCCCGCCATCGTGGGCCGACCCGACGTACGCCCCCGAGGACATCCCATTCACGACGCCGAAGGTCGGCGTTAACGCGGTGATCGTCGACGCACACGGGCGAGTGCTGCTGACGCAGCGGGAGGACAACCGGCTCTGGTGCCTGCCCGGTGGCCATGTGGACCTCGGGGAGACGGTCGCGGCAGCGGTGGAGCGCGAGACGCTGGAGGAAACCGGCCTGATCGTCGCGGCGGGGCGCGTCGTCGGCGTCTACTCCGACCCGCGCAACGCGCTCCGCATCAATCGCGGCCTGCGCTACCACATGGTGCTGATCGCCGTGGAATGCCACATCATGGGCGGCACGCTCACCCGCTCCGAAGAGACGCTCGACGAAGGTTGGTTCGCGCCCGACGATCTGCCGCCCCTCGTCCCCTCCCACCACGAGCGTATCGCGGACGCCCGCGCCGGACGGGAAACGACCTTGCGCTGAACAGTCACGCATACATGGGTAGTTACTACGTCTCCACAACGGGCTGCGTCACAGGTGCGGGTTCCGCGCGGCCAACGGGGATTTCGGTCGCGCGGCGCGGCCTGGCGGGTAGGAAGACGGCGAGAATCACGCCGAGAATCGCGGCGATGAACGCGACGGTGAAGGCGGCCTGATAGCCCCCAATCGCGTACACGCCACGGAACCCACCCGACGGCTTCCCCCGGATTTGCAGCACCGTGCCGAGGATCGCCACCCCGAGCGACTGGAAGACGCTCCGCATCACGGCGAGCAGCGAGCTGGCGCGCGTCAGCACATCCCGGTCGATCACCGAGAGGGCGGCGGCTTGCGTCGGCTGGAAGACGCAGGCGAGCGCGAAACCGCGGAGCGCCAGTTGGATGCAGAGCATCACGAACGAGGTCGATTCCGAGATGTGGACGAACCCCCATGTCGTGATGACGAGCACCACGAGACCGGCGGTGACGACGTAGCGCGGCCCGATGCGGTCGTACAGCCGCCCGCTGATCTGAATGGAGATCACCGCCGCAACCGCCTGCGGCAGCAGCAGCAGCCCCGCCTCGAAGGGTGAGCGCCCGCGCAGCGTTTGCAAATAGAGCGGCAGGAGGAACCCCGCGCCGAACAACGCGATCACCGATGTCCACCCCAGCACGCTCGCGAGGAGGAAAAGGGGTTTCTGATACAGCCGCACGTTGAGGAGCGGGTGCGTGGAGCGGAGTTCGACGATCACGAAGGCGATCAGTGCGAGGACGCCGGTGGCGACGTAGGGCACGACTTTCGCGCTCGTCCAGCCGTCGTTTGCGGTGTTCGACAGGCCGTACAGCAGCGAGCCGAAGCCGATCACGGAGAGCACGCACCCCGGCCGGTCGAACGGCGTCCGCGTCGCGCTCTTGCGCTCGCGCAGGTTGCGGGAGGCGGTGATCGCGCCGATGATGCCGATGGGCAGGTTGATGTAGAAAATGAACCGCCAGTCCACGTACTGCACGAGGAAGCCACCGAGCGTTGGGCCGAGCGCGGGCGCGACGAGCGACGGGACGCCGAAGATACTCAACGCCAGCCCGCGTTCGTGCGGTGGGAAGGCGGTGAAGAGCATCGCCGTGCCGAGCGGCAGGAGTGCGCCGCCTCCCAGCCCCTG
>JBBSII010000026.1:0-14925 GCA_038232175.1 Thermomicrobiales bacterium | reverse complement strand
TACGGCGTGCTGCAGATCGAGTACTGGCCGCTGCTCGCGCTCTTCGCAGGGGCGACGGAACTCATCCCGATCCTCGGCCCGTGGATTGGCGGCGTGCCCGCCGTGCTGATCGCGCTGACTGATGGCCCGGTGAAGGCGCTGATCGTCGCAGTGTTCATCATCGTCCTCCAGCAGATCGAGGGGAATATCCTCGTCCCGCGCATTCAGGGGGACGCAATTGGCCTCTCGCCGCTCACGGTGATCCTCGCCATTCTCGCGGGTACGTCGCTCGCGGGGCCGCTCGGCGGCATCCTCGCGGTGCCTGTTTCCGCGATCATCCAGGTGCTCGTGCAGGACCTCGTGATCGCGCGGCAGACGCCGGAGGAGGACGACATCGACCGCATCCTCGCCGCCGCCGACGCCGCGCAGCGACGTGGGGAAGATGGGGCCGACGCCGCGTTCCGCCAGTTGCGCCGCGTCCGCGCCGCCCGCCGCACGGCGCGCGAAGCTGCGCAGGATGCCGCCGTTGACGCCACCACGGCGAGCGACGCCGCGCGGCCCGTCGATGACGATTCCTACGCCACCCACACTGATGATTAAGGCGCTTTGCACAGTGCAAGGGTCACTCTTTTCCCCGGCGGGAGGCTGAAGCCCGCTGCCACCAATAAGTTTCGCGGACATACTTGAACGTGTAGAACGGATGTGCGATCATCACCGCATGCGTTTCGTCGCGGGGAGGAGCGTCCATGTCGGTCAGGGTGTCAGCATCCGTGCCTGTTTCAATCAGCGTTGAGCAGGCGCGAAACTTCATTCTGCGCCGCCCCGGTGGTTTGTACGACCCTGCGGGCACGCCAACAACGCCGCTGGAACTCGTGCGACAGATTGGCATTCTGCAGGTCGATCCGGTGAGTGTTGTCGCATCGAATCATCATCTCGTCGCCCGCGCCCGGATGCCGGAGTATGCTCAGGCCCATCTCGACCGGTCATTGTATGCCGAACGCGCACTCGTCGAATCGTTCCATGGCATTCATGCGATCCTGCCGATGGAGGACTGGCGGTACTACGACCGCCGCCTCGGCCCGCCATCGCGAATGGAGCAGGCGCACCCGGAGTTAATGCGCGTCGTCATGGAGCGCGTGTTGAACGAGATTCGCGCGCGCGGCCCCCTCGCGGCGCGCCATTTCGACACGGAGGACGACCACACGCCGATGGAGTATGGCTGGGGCGTGACACGGCGGTCTCAGGTCGCGTTGCAGACGTTGCTCCGGCGTGGCTTCTTGCACGTTCACCATCGGGAGGGAACGCAGCGGTTCTACGACCTCGCGGAGCGGTTGTTGCCGCCCGGACTCGATCTGACGCTCGCGACGGACGGGGAGCGGGAGCGGCATTTTGCCAACCGCGATGTGACGTACGCGGGCCTTGCACTGGGCGCGGGCGGCATCAAACCCGCGATTGCGGCGGGCGACGCGGCGCCGGTCATCGTCGCGGGCATCCGGCAGCCGTTCTACGTGGCGCGCGAGCGGCTCGACGCACTCCAGAGCGTGCAACCGATCACCGAGGGCGAACGTCGCGCGTCCATGCTCGCGCCGCTCGACCCGCTGGTGTGGGATCGGAAGCGGCTCGCCGCACTCTGGGACTTTGCATACACATGGGAAGTCTACGTGCCAGTGGCGAAGCGCCGGTACGGCCCATACACCCTGCCGGTGCTCTGGGGTGACCGGTTCGTGGCGCGGGCGGACCCGTCGCTGGATCGCAAGGGGCGCGTGCTTGTGCTGCGCGATCTCTGGTTCGAGGCCGACGCGCCGACCGACCCTGCCTTGTACACCGACCTCGCTGCGGAGATCGCGCGGTTCGCGGCATTCCACGGTGATGTGGCAGTCGCGCTCGGCAACGTCCATCCTGCCACACGGTCCAAACGGGTTCGATCCGCGCTCAACCGCGTCGTGACGCTCACGGCGTAACGGGCGGCGGGAGCGGGACAGTCTCGCCCGCGCCGTACGATGTTTCCGTCAGGCCATGCGCGAGGAGTATGCGCCCGTACCCAACGACGTTCCACCGTTCCCCCTGCCACGCGAGCGCGGTCACGTCGTCAATGCCGAGCAGGGGCGCATCGCCGGGGACGTTCTCCTTGAGGCGGCGCAACCAGACGGACGGCGTGCGATTGTGCCCCGACAGCACAATGACACCGCGCAGGATGCCAAGGCCGGGGAACCAGCGGAAGTACGCCTCACCGGGCCGCGCGGGCAGATCGTCCGGGCGCGCGGGCACATCCGCGCACAAGGCCGCCGCGCCCGCGCCCGCGCCGATGATCGTCGCGCCCCGGTAATGTGCGGCGAGGATCGCGGCTTCGGTCACCGTCCCATGAAGCGTACGCACGAGTCGCCCGGTGTCGCCATCGCCGAGGTAGATCACATCCGCCGCCTCGACCGCCTCCGCATACGCGGGGTTCTCCGCGTCTGGTCGGGAGCGGATTGGCACAGTGACGGCGACGCCCATGCGCCCGAGGCGATACGCCGCGTCCTCCGTCTCGTCGTTCGGGAAGCGTTCGGCGGCGGTCGGCAGGAAGGCAACCGTCGGGCGATTCCCCGACGATGCGGCGGCGCGCAGGAAACGCAGGTGGAATCGGTCGAATGGCTGCGTGAATGGCTCGCCGCCGACAAGGACGAGTGGCCCGCTCATCGCACTACGACGCGCCGACGGGCGCGGGCAGCAAGCCGCGAAGCCGCGCGAGGTTTTCCAGATCCTCGTGGCAATCGGCGCTCTTCGGTGTTTCCAGCACCATCGGCAGGTCCGCGAAGTGCGGGTCATTGACGACGAGCCGGAATCCCTCCAGCCCGATGTGCCCCTCGCCAATCGCCGCGTGGCGGTCTTTCCGATCCCCGAACGGCTGCAAGGCGTCGTTCAGGTGGAACGCCTTCGCCCTGTCATATCCCACTAGACGGTCGAAATCGGCCATCGTCGCCGCGTACGACTCCGGTGTGCGGATGTCGTACCCCGCCGCGAAGATGTGGCACGTGTCGATGCAGACGCCGAACGCCGCTGGGTGATCGACGCGCTCCAGGATGTGCGAGAGGTGCTCGAAGCGCGCACCGAGGTTCGTCCCTTGCCCCGCCGTCGTTTCGAGGAGCACGGTGACGCCGTCGTACGCGCCCTCCGCGCCGAGGCGGTTGAGCGCGTCGATCATCCGCGCCAGCCCGACATCCTCGCCGGAGCCGACGTGCGAGCCGGGATGCGTGTTCAGGAAAGGGACGCTGAGGGCGCGCGCGCGCACCAACTCGTCCCGGAACGCATTGATCGATTTCTCCCACAACTCATCGTTCGGGGAGGAGAGGTTGATGAGGTACGAGTCGTGGATCATCACCGGGTGGACATTCGTGCGCGTGCGCGCATCGGTGAACTTGGCGATGTCGTCGTCGGTCAGCGGCTTGCCGAGCCACTGCCGCTCATTCTTGGAGAAGAGTTGGACAACCTCGCACCCCGCCTGCTGGCCCCAATCCATGCAGCGGTACGCGCCGCCCGCGATGCTCATATGCGCGCCAAACTTCGGCATCCCACTCTTCCTTTCAACCCCGTACGTTCCTTCACGCCGGGCAGTATACCGCGCCGGTGATACGCCCGGTGCAACGGCGGCGACGGTTTTCGCGTACACTACCGGTCGGTGCGACACGCTTCATCTGCACGAGAGGGACCGCCACGCATGACGTACGCGCAACCTGAGGGGCAACACCCCGCCGAGGGGAACCAACCCGATCCCGCCACTCATTCGAACGCCGAAACGCCGCCGTCACTTCCCCCGACCGCCCCCGCGACGCCGTACGGCGCAACGCCGCAGCCGCAAGCGCCCAACTGGCCGTACTCCAGCGTGTCTCCGTACGACAGCATTCCACCCGATCTGCCAGGGCCACCGTCTCCGTCACGGTCGGACATCGGGCCGGACCATGTGCCGTGGCGATGGTACGACCTGCTCGCGCCCGCGCTGCCGCTCATCCTGGGCCTCGTCGCGCAGGTCCTGACAGGATTGTTCAGCAGCGCGACCCCGACGACGAACAAGGATGTCATCTCCACACCGAACCTGATCCTCGGCGCGGTCATCGGCGTCATCGTCTACGCATTCATCCTCATCATGATCTGGGTGTTCACGGTGCGGAAGTATCATGTGAGTTGGTCCGCACTCGGAATCCGGCGCATACCTGGGTGGTACTACGCGGCGTTCATCCCCATCGTGCTCGGTATGTACAGCGCCGTCGCGATCATCTCCGCGATTATCATCCAGTTGTTCTTCGGTGGGGTGGCGGATAATCCGCAACTGAAAGGCATCACGGGCGGGCAAGGGTTTTCGTGGACGACGCTCATCATCGCGCTCATCACCTCATCCATCGCCGCGCCGGTGGTGGAGGAATTGTTCTTCCGCGGGATGCTGTACGGGCTACTTCGCACACGATGGAACATTGTTGCCGCCGCCCTCGTGAGCGGCGCACTCTTCTCCGCCGCTCACGGGATTCCGCTCATCCTCGCGAGCATCTTTGTCGTTGGTATGACGCTCGCCATTGTGTACGAGAAGACGAAGTCGACGCTGGCGACGATGATGCTGCACAGCGCGTTCAACAGCATCGGCGTGCTCTACATCTTCATCGATCTCGCGCGGAAGTAGGGACCCCCTACCGCTTCTTCTTCTTGTTCTTGTTCTTGTTCGGCACGGGGCGCGGCGGGCGCGGGCCACCGAGGGCGCGGTTCGCGGGGCCGTTCATGCCACCGGCGAGCATCTCCTGGAGCGCGGCGGGGTCCATCTGCGGGCCACCACCGCCGATCATGTCCTTGAGGCCGCCGAGGCCGCCGCGCTTCGCCATCCGGCCCATCTGGCCCATCATCTTCTGCGCCTCGCCGAACTGCTTCAGGAGGGCGCGCACCTCGGCGCGGCTCGTGCCGCTGCCGTTGGCGATGCGCTGCTGACGGCTGTAATTGAGGATCTCCGGGTGCCGCCGCTCCTGCTTCGTCATGCTGTAGATGATCGCCTCGATGCGGCCGATCTCCTTGTCGTCCACCTGCGCCTGCATCTCCTTGAGTTGCGCGCCGATGCCGGGGAGCATCTTCAGGATTTCACCCATCGGGCCGAGCTTTTTCACCTGTTGCATCTGCGCGAGGAAGTCCTCCAGGTTGAAGGAGCCTTCGAGCATCTTCTCCTGCATCTCGGCGGCGTTTTCCTGATCGAAGTTCTGCTGCGCTTTTTCGATCAGCGAGAGCATGTCGCCCATGCCGAGGATGCGGGAGGCCATGCGCTCCGGGTAGAACGGGTCGAGTTGATCGACGCGCTCGCCGACGCCGACGAACTTGATCGGCACGCCCGTCATCTCGCGGATCGAGAGCGCCGCGCCGCCGCGCGCGTCGCCATCGACCTTCGTGAGGATGAGGCCCGTCAGCCCGACCTGCTCGTTGAAAGTCTGCGCGACCTCGACCGCCGCCTGACCGGTCATCGCGTCTGCGACGAGCAGCGTCTCCGTCGGGTGGACGGCGTCGCGAATCTGGACGAGTTCGGTCATCATCGCGTCGTCGATCTGGAGGCGGCCGGCGGTGTCGATGATGACGACCTGTGTGCCGCGCGCCTTCGCCGCCGCGAGGCCGTTGCGGACGATCTGGAGCGGCGGGACGCGCGTCCCTTCCTCGTGCACCGGCACGCCGACCTGCGCGCCGAGCGTGACGAGTTGCGTCACGGCGGCGGGGCGGTAGATGTCCGCCGCGATCAGGAGGGAGGAGATATTCTGCTGCTGCAAGTGGAGCGCGAGTTTCGCCGCGTGTGTTGTCTTGCCGGAGCCTTGCAGGCCGACGAGCATGATGATCGTCGGCGGCGCGGTGGCGACGGCGAGCGGCACGCGCTCCCGCCCGAGCAACTCGATCAGGGCGTCGTTGACGAGCGAGATGATCTGCTGCGCTGGGTTCAGGCCGCGTTGCGCCTCCCCGCCGATCAGCGCCAGCGCCTGCTCCCGCACGCGCGCGACGAACGCCTTGACGACGCCGAGGTTGACGTCCGCCTCGATCAGCGCGATCCGCACCTCGCGCATCGCCTGCGAAACGTCGTCTTCATTAATGCGCGTTCGGCTGCCGAGGCGCTGGAAGACGGCCTGCAACCGGTCGCTGAGTGATTCGAACATGGGTGTCCATCCCCTTTACGCACGCAAACGGGCGACGATTGCCGCCGCCCGCGCATTGTACTCCGTTCCGCGTTTCCGCGCTCCCATGCCATCGGTGGTGTGAAAATGCAGGCAACGGAACGCTGGCGACCGGTGAAAAGGCTCGCCTGACCGATCCCCGGCATCGAATGTGCCGCAAGACCACGTCGAAGGACGCGAAATCCGTCAACGTCGGCCCGCAAGGTTCGCAGACTGTGTCTGTCGAATCGTCTCGGGTTTTTTTACGGGCCTCACCGCTTATGTGACGCAAAGGAAATCGGGAAGCCCCGCTGTACGATGGGAGAGAGTCTTTAAGGTGCGGGCGATACCGCATAGGGTAGGATGATCGTGAAGGTGCTGCCCCTGCCCACCGTGGACTCCACCCGCAACTCCCCCCGATGAGCTTCCGCGAGCGCTTTGCTGATCGACAGGCCGAGGCCCATCCCCCGTGCATTCCCCTCACGCGCATTCGTGGCGCGGTAGAACGGCTCGAACAGGTGCGGCATCGCCTCGGCGGGGATGCCGATGCCGGTATCGGTCACCGCGATCGCCACCGCATCCCCCCGATTCGTCACCTCCACCCGGATCGCCCCGCCCGTCGGCGAGTACTTGATCGCGTTGAGGAGGAGGTTGCCGAGCACCTGCGCGATCCGATCGGCGTCCCAGTCCGCTTCCGGTAATACGGGAGGCAGCGTCACCGTGATCGTGTGGGTGGTTGTCGTCGCTTGCGCCTGTTCGGCAGCGGCGTAAACGAGGGCGCGGACATCGACGGGACCGCGCGTGAGCGACGTGATGCCCGACTGCAGCAGCACCGTTTCGCGCAGGTCGAGGGTGAGGCGTTCCAGCCGCTTCGCCTGTGCGATGATCGTCTCAACTGCCTTCGCGTCGTACCGCTCGCGTCGCTGGATGATCTGCGCGTACCCGATGAGCGAAGCGAGGGGGTTGCGGAGTTCGTGGGCGACCATCGCGATGAATCGCTGCCGTTCCTCCTCCGCACGCACGCGCTCAGTAATGTCGTGCCAGGTGCCGAGGTAAACCGCGCCAGACGGCAACGCGACCTTAGTCACCCATCCCTCGACAGGCACCATGGCCCCATCCTTCCGGTGCAGGGTCAGGTTGCCGCGCCGCGGCTCGTCGGGCAGGGCGTGGGCCTCGCGGGTGAAGGCTGAATCCTCCCCCTCGGTCAGGTCGCCGAGCCGCATCGCGCGCAGCTCTTCCAGCGAATAGCCGACCAGCGCCGTCATCGCTGGGTTCGCATCGACGTACCGCCCGGTCGCGTCGATCACCAGAATCCCCTCGCCAACTCCCTCGAACAGTGTGCGATAGCGCAGTTCCGCATCCTGCACCTCGCGGAGCAGCTCCTCGACGCGGCGACGCGCACGCACCGATTCCGTCACCTCGATGGCGTGGACGAGGATGCCGTCGATCGCGCCCGTTGCGTCGCGCGTCGCGGCGTAGACGAAATTGATAGAGGCGTCATCCAGCACTCCGTTGCCGAGGCGGTCGAGGCGGACGAGCACCTCTGTGCCGACAAAAGGCTCCCCCGTCGTGTACACCGCGTCGAGCAGCGCGATGAATCCCTGCGCCACGACCTCGGGCAACGCCTCCGCCACCGATTTGCCGAGGCTCGCGCGCCCGCGACCGACCAGTTGCAGATAGAGGGGGTTGGCGAACGCGAGGATGTGTTCCGGTCCATCGAGATAGCAGATGGCGGCGGGGATTTGCACGAAGATGCCCTCGAGCCGCGCCCGCTCGGCCCGCGCCTCCGCCAGTGCCGCCTGTTCCCGCGCCTGCGACTCGGCACGGACGGTCCCCAGGGCGATCTGATCGGCCACCGAACGCAGGGCGGCGAGCGTGGCATCGGCGAGCGGATGCCGCGCGAACAGTGCGACCACCCCAACAACGCGCCCCTCGATGAGCAGCGGATAGCCGGCGAAGGCGACCATCCCCTCCCGGCGTGCCCACTGCGGGTCGCTTACTTCTGGGTCGTCTAGCACGTTGTTGCTCAGGTAGGGAGCGCCACGGGCGGCGATGCGCCCGATCTTGAACGCGCCGACGGGGATGCACCCGTGCTCCCCATCGAGATGCGTGTACATCCCCGCACTCGCGCGCAGCACGAGCATCGCCTCGGCCTCATGCAGCGTCCAGATGCGGGCGAAGGCGGCGTCGAGGTGCTGCACGATCGCTTCCATACACTGCTGGAGTTGTGCGGGGAGGGGAGAGCCGCTCGTCAGGATCGTCCCCACCGTCGCCACCAGTTCCGCCTGCCGCACGCGTTCATCGAGCCGCAGCCGGGCCGCCTCCGCCTGCACCGCCGCCGCCCGCTCCCGTGCGAGCAGCTCCGCATTGCGCCCCTCGATGCGATCAGTGAGGGCAGCAAGCGCGAGGGCGCCTGCGCCGTCGAGCGCCTCGTTCACGAGCAATTCTGCGCCGATGATGTCCGTCGTCGGCGCGCTATCCGGGATCGCGGTCCGCAGGGCATGCCAGAGTTCCTGACGTAGGAGCCGGAACTCGGTGAGTACGTCCACGGGACGGAGACCCTGCTCCATCCGTGCAACGGCGTGCTGCTGCGCTGCGGCATGGACCGCCGGATCGTCGAGCGGCGCCGTTGCGTCGCGCGTCGGTGCCGCATCGCGGGACATAAGCGCGGTCAGGGCGTCGAAGAGCATCGGGATGTGATCCGTGACGGCACGCTCCCGCCGACCACGATGGAATGGTTGCGCCGTTGCCGCGTCGAGCCACCGCGCGAGGATTGTGTCGCGGTGGCCTGCAAGTGTCGCGACGACCCAGCCAAGGTCGCTATCGCGCGAGTACTGCGTCACGCGGGCATCGGGATCGTGCGGGGCAGCGGGCGCTGGCATCAAGACTCCCACCGGGGATTGGAACAAGAACGCGTGCGCATGGCAAAGCAAAGCCGGGGAGAAGAATAGCACACACAATCCGGGGGAGTCATCAAGGGTTAAGTGGCTCTCCCGGAACGGGTTAATCCCGGTATAATCGCACATCCCCGCCTCTCAGTGGCGTTGAAATTGCGAGCGCGACCAGTCGTTTGTTTGCAGGTTGATAAGCCAGAAATCCTTGCTTCCAGTGTCATAATAGATGAAACCGTGCTCGTAGGCCTGAATCTGCCCATTCGTGCCCTGTTCCGGGCCGCGCGCGTAGCCGAGCGCTAACTGCACAGAGGGGTTCTCGCGCCAGACCTTGCCGAACCCGCGCGACGGCTCCACCAGATTCCCGCGCGGGCCGGGCTTGCCGCCGGGATCTTGCCCCTCGGCCCAGGTGTCGTCGTAGACCCCGACCGAGCGGTGGTCGAAGGGGAGAGTGTAGATCTTCTTCGTGCTCGCGACGTAGAGCATGTACCCCTGATCCATCTCCACGACGGAGACGGCCTCCGCTGAGGAGGCGTTGGGGATGGTGGGCTTGCCGAGGCCCATGCCGTAGCCGGAACTGTACGCGGGGCGGAACTCCGGGGCGACGCCGCTCACGATAGGTGTCTCGTTGCCGCCGCTCTTGCTATACCGCCAGCGGTAGTAGTGCTGACCGATGTTGCCGAACTCGACCTTGTACGGGTCCGCGTTGCTCGGCGTGTACGTCAGCACCCGGCGCTCGAACGCCTGCACGAGGACGGTCTTTGGTTGGCCGCCGACGGCGACTTTGGCCCACGTTGGCTCGGTGATCGCCAATCCCACGGTGGCGAGCGGGTGGCGCGGGTCGTTGCGGAAGTCGTCGAACGCCTTCGGGAGCGAGTGCCCCGTGACACTGTCCGTGCTCGCGTACGCCGCGAGCGGGTCGTTCGCCGCGTCCGGCAAAGTGGTGAATTTGCCGTCCGGGTTGTAGAACCGGCTGACGGGGCCGTTGCCATCGTTCTTCATCGTGCGGAGAACATCGAGGCTTGCGTACGTCGGCCAAGTGTTCGTCGGGTCACCGACGACGGGCACGCGGGCGGCGCCCTCGGACTTGCTTGATGCATTGCCCGTTTGCGTCTTCCCGGTGATCAGTTCGGTGGCGAGCAGCCCAGCGGTGATCGTCGGGGCCTGCGGCATGCCGCCGAATTCCATGCGGCCCTTGTCGAAGTATTGGACGATGCGGTAGCCGCCCGGCGCCTCGGCGTACGCCTCGTTCAACTCGTCCGTGAACGCCTCCGGCCCCCACACGGGCACCGCGCCAGGGTCCTGGTCGGTCTGCCCCCAGAGGGTGCGGAACGCGGGTGAAATCGTCGTCGCCCCGACGGGCAACCCGGCGCAGAGCATCAGCGCGGCGAGACCAACCAGCAGCGGCGCGAATGGCCGAGACTGATGCGAACGTTTGTAGGCGGACATACGAGACTCCTCATCCCGCACCGTGCGTCGTGCGGCATAGCACCTCACCGAACTCACACCAGGAAGACGCCGCGCGCTGCGGGAAGTTCCGTTGCCCCTCTTCCCTCTCCATCGCCGCATACGCGCATCGGCGAGCGGGCACGAACGAGATGCAGGAGATGCTGGAATCGCAGCCACCGATGGCTTCAGGGCATCTGGCTGCCGCTCCATGGCTACAAGTTCGATGATACCCCGCTCTGGGCCGACATCTACATGACCCCGCTGACGGTTGGTTTCCTCGTGATGGGGCCGCTGAGTGGCTACCTCTCTGACAGGCTCGGCTCGCGCGGGCTGGCGACGACGGGCATGGTTATCATGGCCGCCGCGTTCATGATGCTCACGCTGCTCCCCGCGAACTTCTCGTACCCGGTTTTCACAACGCAGATCCTGATCCTCGGCTTGGGCATGGGGATAGTCAGCGCGCCGAACACGACGGCGATCATGAACGCCGTCCCCGCCGAGTACTGCGGTGTCTCCTCCGGGATGATCGCCACCTTCCGCAACATCGCGAGCACGCTGAGCATCACCGTAATCTTCTCGCTCGTGACCGTCGGGCTTGCCGCGCACCTGCCGGGCACGCTGCTCGGTCGCCTGACGGTGGCTGGCATCCCGCGCGACGCGGCAACGGCGGCCTCGCACCTGCCTCCCGCCGCACTCGCGGATGTGGCGGCGGTCGTCTCCTTCCTGCGCGGCGGGCGCGTCGTCCATGAGCACGACGCAGTGGGCAACGCGGAAGGTCTGGCGGAATTGGCGGGGCCGGAGATCGCGGTATTGGAGGCCGAACGGGCCGATTGATGCGTTCGCGCGCTGATGGGATGGCTTACGTCGTCCCCCGCGTCGCGTAGTCGTCATCGCCGAAGAGCGCATCGACGAAGCGCGTGGCGTCGAACTCGATCAGATCGTCCGCCTGCTCGCCGACGCCAACGTAGGAAATCGGGATGCCGAGGTTCTTGACGATGGCGAAGGCGATGCCGCCCTTCGCCGTGCCGTCGAGTTTGGCGAGCGCGATGTCAGTCACATCGACGCGCTGCGTGAAGACGCGCGCCTGATGCAGGCCATTCTGGCCGGTGTTCGCGTCGATCACGAGCAGCGTCTCCTGCGGCGCATTCGGCACCGTCTTCCGCATGATGCCGCGCACCTTCTCCAGTTCGCGCATCAGCGGCTCCTTGTTTTCGAGCCGCCCCGCCGTGTCGACGATGAGGATGTCCATCTCGCGGTTGTGCGCCGCCGTCATCGCGTCGAAGACGACCGCGCCAGGGTCGCCGCCCTGCTTGGTCGCGATCACGGGCACGCCGTTGAGGCGTTCCACGCTCCATGTTTGCAACTGCTCGATGGCCGCCGCGCGGAAGGTGTCGCCCGCCGCGATCATCACCTTGCGCCTCGCCACGACGTGGTGCAGGTAGGCGAGTTTGCCAATCGTCGTCGTCTTGCCCGCGCCATTGACGCCGACGACCATGATGACCCAGGGTACGCCGCGCTGGAAGACCTTAACGGTACGCTCGCGCTTCGTGTCCTCAAGCAGGTAGACCATCGCCGCCTTAAGGAGCGTCTTCGCCTCCTGCGGGTTGCGGATGCCCTGCACGCGCACCGCGTTCCGTAATTCCTTCAGCAGCAGGTCGGTCGTCTCCACACCGACATCCGAGCCGATCAGGGCGGTCTCGATATCCTCGTACAATTCCTCGTCGATGACCGCGCGATTGAAGAGCGTCGCGAAGAGATTCGTCCGCCGCGTCTTCGCGAGGGCGACCTCCTGCTTCTGCTGCTCTTCCTGCGGCGTGCGCCCGAACAGGCGGCGAAATATCACGGACTGGCACTCCTTTAATTCACAGGCAACGACGAACGACGAACGATGCATCGGAGTTCCCAACGCGCACCCTATTGTCGCATACTGCTCGACGCCGTTGGTAGACGCGATACGAAGGATGAAGGAGGTCGGACGATGCGACTGGCGGAAATGACCTGGCCCGAAGCGCGGGATGCGTTCGCGGCGGGCGCGGTCGCGTTCCTGCCGATTGGCGCGACGGAGGCGCACGGCCCCCACCTGCCGCTCGATACGGACGTGCACATCGCGGTCGGCGCGGCGGATCGCGCGGCGACGTTGCTCGTATCGGAGGGGATGCCCGCGCTCGTGCTGCCGCCGCTTGCGTACGGCGTCTCCTTCATCGGCACGTCGTTCGCGGGCACGCTGCCGTTGATGAGCGAGACGATGCGCGCCGTCGTGCGGGACGTGCTCGTTGGCCTTGACCGTTATGGCTGCACGGCTGCCGTGATCGTCAACAGCCACCTCGAACCAGCGCACGCCGACGCGCTGCGGGCCGGGCTGAGTGCGGCGGAGACGGCGACGGCGGGGCGGCTGCGCGCGGTCTTCCCCGATCTGCGCGAGGAGCGATGGGCGGCGCTGCTCTCCGAGGAGTTCCGCCGTGGTGCGCGTCATGCGGGGGCGTACGAGACGGCGCTGATGCTCGCCCAGGTGCCGGGGAGCGTGCGCGAGGACGAGCGGCGCGAATTGCCCCCGGTCTGGATCGATCTCCCGGCGAAGATTCGCGCCGGGGCGCGCACCTTCGCGGCGGCGGGGGCGACGATGGGGTACTTCGGTGATCCCGCCGCCGCGACTACTGCGGAGGGCGTCACGCTGTTCGACATTCTGGCGCGCATCTATGTGACGGCGTTGCGCGAACGTCTCGCTGACCCATCGACCGCACGAAAGGGAGATGATGCAATTATCAGCCACGATTGAAATTGAACGCGAACGTATCGGGGCGGTGCCGACGATCATCGCCCGCCCGCGTGGGGCGGGGGCCTATCCCCTCGTGCTGGCACTGCACGGTCTCACGGGCAACAAGGAGACGATGCTGCCGCTGATCGAGCCGCTCGCGGGTGCGGGGTACGTCGTCCTCGCGCCTGACGCGCGCTTCCACGGCGCGCGGTACGATGCGCGCTGGGCGCAACGGATGCAGGCGAACGAGCCGATCGCCGTCGCGCAGTGCGTCACCGAGACCGCCGCCGAGTTGCCGGGCCTGATCGATACCTTGCTCGCGCGGCCCTCCGTCCGCGCGGACGCGGCAACCGGCGTCGGCATCGCGGGGGTGAGCATGGGCGCGCTCACGCTGTACGCAGCGGTGCCCACCGAGCCACGGTTCACCGTCGCGGTCTCGCTGATCGGCGGCGGGACGTGGGGGGACCGATTCGACGAGCACTTCGCGAGCCTGTCACCCGATGCCCGCGCGGGGTTGCAGGCGCGCGATGTCCGCAACTACCTCGATGCGTACGCGCGGCTCGCGTTCCTGCTCCTCGCGGGCGAGAACGACCCGGTCCTGCCCGCCGCGATGACGCAGGCGTTCTACGACGCGCTACGCCCGAAGGTGCCGGAGCGGGAGCGGCTCCGGCTCGTGATCGAACCGGGCGTCGATCACACGGTCACGCCGTCGATGGGCATGGAGACGATTGCGTGGTTCCATCGCTGGCTCCGCTGAACCGTGAATTGACGGTGGCGCAGGCGTCAGGCTGCGTTTCTGTTTAGTGGGTCGGTGGCTGCCAGCGGAGCACCTTCGGGTCGCGCGCGTAGAACTCGACGTAGCCGCAGGTGGTGCAGACGAGCGCGAAGAGCGTCGTGCCGACGACGCGCTTGTATTGCCTGCGTGCCGCCGGTGTCGCGCGGTCGAGGGCGCTCTCGGCGCGGACGAGATCGACCTTCTCCGCGTCGCGCACGTTGGCGACGGCCATGGTGCCCTTGCATTTCGGGCAGCGGGCGTCGTGGGGCGCGGTGAATGTTTCATCCGGCATTGGTGCGCTCCTCAGATCGGCGGTTCGAGTAGCCCGCGAAGCGGCGGCTCCGTGGGGACGGCTTTGCCCTGGAACAGGACCCGGTTGCGGCCCATCGCCCTCGGCTCGATCAGCCGGATCACGGCGTTGCGCGCGTTGATGTACCCAAAGGCGTCGGCGGTGGCCTGTGTCGCCGCGTACAGCATCTCCCCGAGGCCGAGGGACGAGAGGAGCGCAGCTTGCGTCGTCAGGCCGAGCGTTGTCAGGCCCGCCAGTGTACCCGCCCGTTCCAGCGCAGTGAAATCGACGTGCGCCGTCATATCCTGCTCGCCGACCGTGCGCAACGGCTCGCGGTTGGCGGTGTGGCGGTGGTAGCACATCAGCGACCCTTCGGGGAACCGCCCGGCGCGGTAGTGCGCGCAGGCTTCGTCGCCGTAGTCAATCGTGACCACGTACCCGCGTGCCATCCGCGCGGCGACGGCGTTGACCCACCCGATTGCCGCCAGACAGACCTCCGCGACCTGCCCCTCGATGAGCGCAATTTCCTCGTCGGCGAAATATTCGGACAGTGTCGGTGTCGATGGTTCGGCCCACGCCTCGATCAAGGCCTCCGTTTCGTCGCTCCACGCAACATACGCCTCTTCCATCTGGCCACCATGGAT
>JBBSII010000025.1:0-15065 GCA_038232175.1 Thermomicrobiales bacterium | reverse complement strand
GCGCGTGCAATTGGTGGTGCGGGATGACGGGCAAGGGTTCAATACGGCGGCGGGGCGGGAGGGGCGGTACGGAGTGCTCGGCATGCGCGAGCGGGCGCGGGTGCTGGGTGGCACCCTGCGCATCGAGGGGCGTGCCGGTCGGGGCACGACGGTGCGCGTGACCGTGCCGCTCCCCGAGGGCGACCGGCCATGATCCGCGTCTTCGTCGTGGATGACCACCCGATCGTGCGGCAGGGGCTGGTGACGGTCCTCGGGGATGTGCCGGACTTCGCGGTTGTCGGCGCGGCGGGCGGCGTCGCGGAGGCGGTGGCGCAGATCGGGCGCCTGCACCCCGATGTCGCGTTGCTCGACCTCGAATTGGCCGGGGAGGACGGCGTGGCGGCGATCCCCCGGATTGCGGCGGTCAGCCCGGAGACGCGAGTGCTCATCTTCACCGCCTACGATACCGACGAGCGGGTCTTCGGCGCGGTCGAAGCCGGGGCGAATGGCTATCTCCTCAAGGGCGCGCCGACGGAGGAGATCGCCCGGGCGATCCGCGCCGTGGCCGCCGGTGGGTCGCAGCTCGAGCCGCGCGGCGCGGCGCGGCGGGTGGCGGCGGTGCGTTCCACCCGGCGCGGGGACGGTGGCCTGAGCGCGCGCGAATACGAGGTCCTGCGCCTGATCGCCGCAGGGCTGGCCAACAAGGAGATCGGGCGCACGCTCTCTATCTCGGAGCGCACTGTCCGCTTCCACGTCGCCTCGATCTTCACCAAACTCGGCGCCACGAGCCGGACGCAGGCAGTCGCCCTCGCGACCCAACGCCACCTACTGTAGCGATGCCGGTGGGGGCTTATTGATGGAGCAGGATTCAGGCTAATCTTACTCCGTTGGCGTGTTGCCGCTGCCTGTCCACCCAACTGAGTCAACTCCAGCGGAGCGTTTTGCCCACTCGATCATGTGACGTATCTCAGCGACCGCCGCATTGATCCCCCGTTTATCACCGTGAACCATCACGTTGCTGTAGCCCATAAGTGGTGGATCTTCGGGGATGTCTAATCCGTCGAGGGCATCGGGCTGATCTGGGTGGTATGCGACCCATTCATAGAAATTGTCGGCGATGAGTTGGTTAATCATGATGATTAACTCCCGTTTCGGTGCGAGGAATCGCGAATGCTGAACCGGTCCTTGCCGCAGCATCAGCGTCCGATATGGATCGATGGGGAAGAACACTACCGGGGCATTCAGTATCCCGATCGGCATGTTAGGTGGTCTCGGGAAGACGATCGGGTGATCGCTGGCGATAAAAACTCGATCATCAGCTTGAATAAGATCCCAGTGCACGTTCTGGAGAAGATGGGGCATGATATCGTTTGTTGCACTCTTAATAAGATCAAGAAAATAATTGTTATTAGACTGCTCGATCGTAAATTCGTCGATATGTGCTCGTGCATACCGTGCCCCCGCAACCTCCTTTTCTGTTGCCTCTCTATTCTCCATCTCGCGGTACATCTGCTTGACAGTCTCATCGGTATGGGTCAGCACAAGGCTCTTCGCATGGATCTCCGCTTCAATATCGGCCAGATCCCGCCATTCGGGGGTGCGGAGATACTGCAGCGCCATATACTGGGCGATAAGGCTACGAGGCTCGTGCATCGGGATACATCCCGTTTCCGCGATCTCCCTGAGTATCGGTGCCGTTCGCTTCTCGAACTCCCCGAACATTGTTTCTACAATATAAGAGGGATTTCCGTTAGGATCTGTAACAGTATTGAAGTGCCGGATCACGGCAAACTGATTCACCTTGGCATGAAACGGTTCCTGACCACCTCGCATAACCATTAGCCGCTCCAATACCGCAAAGCGCTTCAAATAGAACTCGGGAACTACATGATGACGTATTGGATCGCCTGACATACCAACTCCCTGAAGTGGCGGCGCAGGAAGAATGTGCCACATTATACACTGTACGGACGGCATCGCTTGGCCAGTCGGTCGATCTTCAGACCTTTATGTTGGCATGCTGAATGGTCATTGATTCCACATGTCGTCCAATCAATCTATAGGACTATCTCGATTTGGTGGACATATGAAGTGCGGGGAGAACCCACGGGGGTGTCCCAATACCCTGTTCGCTGCCGCACTTGACCCCAACCTGAAACGTGTCGGGCTACAGCCTGCACGTTGCCCGGCAGGCTAAAACCTGCTCCATCGATTTTCACTGGTTGCGGCGATCATTCTGCCAACTCCTGTCGTGTCCATGCCGATTCGGGCACCTGTCGTTTCCGACAGGTGCCCCTGTCGGTTTGTCCCGTCTGCATCTGGCCGATACGCCGATGTTCCGCCCCACACGGCGGCGCATACTTGGCGCAATGGCACACTGCCATTGGATAGAGAAAGGGAGATACGTATGCAACCTGTCGCACTGATCACCGGCGCCTCCCGCGGCCTCGGTCTGGCGCTCGCCCGCGCGCTCGCGGACGACGGCTGGGCCTTGATCCTCGACGCTCGCGGGGCGGAGGCGCTGGACGAGGCGCGCGCCGCACTCGCCGCGCAGACGACCGTGGTCGCCATCCCCGGCGATCTCATCGATCCCGCGCACCGGGCGATGCTCGCCGATGCCGCGCGGCATGCCGGCGGGGTCGATCTCCTCGTCAATAACGCGAGCATCCTCGGCCCCAGCCCCCAGCCCGCCTTGCTCGACTACCCGCTCGACGTGCTGGAGCGGGTCTATCGCACGAATGTGATCGCGCCGCTCGCGCTCATCCAGGCGGTTCGCCCCTTGCTCAGACCCGGCGCGCGCATCGTCAACATCACGAGCGACGCGGCGGTCGAGCCGTACCCCGGTTGGGGCGGCTACGGGTCGAGCAAGGCGGCGCTCGCGCAACTCTCCAATGTTCTCGCCGCGGAGAACCCGGCGCTGCGCGTCTACTGGGTTGATCCCGGCGACATGCGCACCCAGATGCACCAGGAAGCCTTCCCCGGCGAGGACATCAGCGACCGCCCGCTGCCGGAGACGAGCGTGCCCGGCCTACTCGCACTGATCGGCGGCGATTATCCCAGTGGCCGCTACGCCGCCCGGACGCTCGCCGCGCCGGTCGCAGCGTAGAATCGTCATCATCTGGAAGGGAGAGATTCCCATGACCGTTACTATTCCCCTCTCGTGGCGTCCAGCGCCGGAGGCGCGCGATCCTGAAATTATCCCCTTCGATTTCGTCCTGCCGCCCGCACTGGAAGCGCACGAGCCGCCCGAGGCGCGCGGTCTCGCGCGCGACGACGTCCGCCTGCTCGTCTCCTCCCGCGCGGATAACCGGATCGTGCACGTGCGTTTCGGCAACCTGCCGGACTATCTGCGCGCGGGCGACCTCCTCGTCATCAATACGAGCGGCACGCTGAATGCGGCGGTGCTCGCGGCGCGCGCGGACGGGACGGTAGTGGAGGTCCATCTCTCCACCCGGCTTCCCGGCGACCTGTGGGCTGTGGAGCTGCGCACGCACGCCGAGCGCGGCACGGAGCCGCTCTCTACCGGCAGGGCGGGCGAGACGCTGCGCCTGCCGGCGGGCGGCGCGATGACGCTCCTCACCCCGTATCGGGCGGATCAACGCGGGATGCCCGAGGCCCGCGTGCGGCTGTGGATCGCGACGCTCGCCGTGCCGCAACCGCTTCCCGCATATCTCGATCAGCACGGCTTCCCGATCCGCTATCAGTACGTGGATGCCGCGTGGCCGCTCCCGTACTACCAGACGGTCTACGCCACCGAGCCGGGGAGCGCGGAGATGCCCTCCGCCGGGCGCGCCTTCACCCCGGAACTGATCACGCGCCTCGTCGCGCGCGGTGCCCAGGTCGCGCCGCTCATCCTCCACACCGGCGTCGCCAGCCTTGAGGCGCACGAGCCGCCCTATGAGGAGTTTTATCGGGTGCCGGTGGAGACGGCAGCGGCGGTCAATGCCGCCCACGCACGGGGTGGGCGCGTGATCGCCGTCGGAACGACCGTCGTGCGGGCGCTCGAGACCGTCGCGGACGCCGATGGGACGACCCACCCCGGTGAGGGATGGACGACGCTTGTCGTCACGCCCCAGCGCGGCGTCCGCGCGGTAGACGCGCTCCTCACCGGCTTCCATGAACCACAGGCGTCACACCTTGCCATGCTCGAGGCAATCGCGAATCGCGGCCACCTCCACGCCGTCTATGACGAGGCGCTCCGGGGGCGCTATCTCTGGCACGAGTTCGGTGATCTGCATCTCTTACTTCCGTGATCGGAAGGGTTCGAGTGGAAACGACGGTGAGACAAACGGGCCTGCACATCCTTGCGACGCACCACATCGCGCTCTCCACCGCGCACTTCGATCAGCTGCGGGCGTTCTATACCGAGACGATCGGGTTGCCGGTACTCGGCGGCTTCCCGGAGCAGCGAATCCTCTTCCTCGACGCGGGGACGACGGCGATCGAGTTGGCCGAGGAGCACGCGGTGGAGAGACCGGTCGGTGCGCATGGGTGGGCGCACCTGGCGCTGGAGGTGGCGGATGTGGATGCGGCCTACGCCACACTGTCAGCGCGTGGTGTGCTGTTCTCTGTGCCCCCCGAAGACTTCCCGCGCGACGCGCCTGCGGTGCGCATCGCCTTCTGCACGGACCCCGACGGCAATGTGATCGAGTTGCTGCAACCGCTGGGAAGCCGCTACCCAGCCGCTACACCGCAGTGATTCGCTGCGGTTGGCGCTAGCAGTTGCAGACGCGGGTCGGCACATTGACCCTGCTGGTGCCACAAGATCGGGCCGACACGTTCTCGACGCAACTCTTCGCGCGCTATCAACGGACGGAGAAAGCGTTGGTGCTTTCCTTAATGGAGAGGTACCTGCAAGGGGTCTCGACCCGCAAAGTGCGGGCGATCACGGAAGCATTGTGCGGGACGGCCTTCTCGAAGAGCCATGCTGCCCAGAGGGCGCCCGTGCGCTTGGCGAGTACGCTCGATGCCGACTTTGCGGCGTGGCGCGGTCGGTCGCTCGCGGATCATGCGTATCCGTATCTTGCGGAGGAAAGTACAGAACTTCGGGGACTTGACCCTATTTCCCGGGCTTTGTGGCCTTGGGGAAGCGATGGGCATTTGAGGCAATCTGCGTGAGTATGGGGGGCAAACCCGCCTGGAAAGAACTTCTCTATGGATGAGGCGGACGCGGCGCGTGCGGCGCGCGACGCGGGCAGCAGGGCGCTGATCCCACAGCACTTCGATTTATGGCAAAGCACCGCGTTGAACCCATAGCGCGTGGTGACGGTCGCCCGATGGTACTGTCCGCGCACCAAAGTGATCCCCGCGCGATTCTGTCGCCGCATCACCCTGCCAATTGCCCCCAGAGCCTGAATGGATCGTCGTACGAGCGACAGTATTGACCTGATGTTCGGTATTCTGCGGGGGCACGCCTCGTTGTTCTTTCAGGATCGACGGGTCTCTTCCGGGGGCGTTGACAGCCCCGCGTGCGCGCAGATAGAATCCTCAATAATGCAAAACACGGTTCGAACTATTCAAACACAAACCAGTGAGAAGCGCGCGCAGTTCTCGACATCGCTGGCGCGCGGGCTTGCGGTGCTGGCCGCCTTCTCGCCGGATCGTCCCTTGCTCGGTATTACGACACTGGCGGCGCTCCTTGAGATGGACAAGAGCACGACGCATCGCTATGTCGCGACGCTCGAAGAACTCGGGTATCTCGAGCAGGATAGCGAATCACAGAAGTATCGGCTCGGCATCAAAGTCGTCGACCTCGGCCTCGCCGCCCTGAACGCGATGGAGATGCGTCACATCGCGCGGCCGCACATGGAGCGGCTGGCGCGGGAATCCGGGCACACCATCAACATTGGCATCCTCGATGGTGCGGACGTCTTCTACGTCGAGCGTGTGACGAACCCGACGTCTATCGACCTCAACCTCACCGTCGGCTCCCGCCTGCCCGCGTACTGCACGTCGATGGGAAAAGTTCTCCTCGCCGATCTGCCCGAAGAGCGGCTCTTCGACCTGATCGACCGTGTGGAGTTTCTGCCGCGTGGGCCGAACACCATCATCACTCGTGGCGCGCTCCTCGCAGAGCTGCAGCGCGTGCGCGCGGCGGGTTTCGCGGTCAATAACGAGGAATTGGCATATGGCCACCGGTCGATCTCCGCGCCGATCCGCTCGCGGGCCGGCGCCACGATTGCAGCGCTCAATATGGCCGTCCGTGCCTCGATGATCTCGCTCGACGACCTCACGGGGCGGCTCGCCTCCTATCTGATTTCTGTCGCCGATCACATCTCGTCCTATCTCGGATACCGTCCCGAGTCCGGCACACGCAACATGATGCCTGCGGGCAATGCGAAGGGGATCGTGGCGTCCGATCAGTGACGTGCCGCGACGAGCGAGGAGGGAAACGCGCGAGACGAAACAGCACCGTACCTATCTGGGGGCCTGGGAATTTCGTCACCGTACTGCGAGGGAATCGGGGCATCACACATGTTCGCTATGCCGAACGCCGAAGCGCCCTTGCGGACATCGTTACGCGCCGTGTTGTTATCCTGAAGGAGGATATCGTGGATTCGCAGCCGGAAGTACGTCAACCGCTGGGGGAGGGACAGGGAAGGAGACTCAGTCGGCGCGCATTCGTCGCACGCGCCGCCGCGCTTGGAGTCTCGGCGTCGTCTGTCGCCGCCATTCTCGCCGCGTGCGGCAGCTCCAGCCCCGCGCCGGCGAACACCCCCGCCGCCACAACGGCGGCAGCCACGGCAGCCACAGCGCCAGGAGTTGTCCCCACCGCCTCCAGCAGCGCAGCCGCGTCATCCGCGCCGACCACCGCTGCGGACAAGCCGCCGAAGCGCGGTGGCACGCTCAAAGTGGCGCTGAACAGTGACATCACCGGGGTTGATAGCCAGTTCGGCACCGCGACCGTCACGCTGCAGACGATGGCCCACGTCTACGAATACCTCTTCACGCTCGATGAGAAGAACAACTTCGTGCCGATGCTGGCCGATAAGATGGATACTTCGGCCGATGGCAAGACCTTCACGATTGCCCTGCGCAAGGGCGTGAAGTTCCACAATGACACGGAGATGACGGCGGATGATGTCGTCGCATCGCTCGGTCGCTGGCAGCGCACCTCGAGCCGCGCCAAAGTGCTCCTGACGGACCTGGACGGCATCACTGCGACGGATAAACAGACCGTGACCGTCGCCTTCAAGCGGCCGAATGGCGCCTTCTTCTCGGCGCTCTCGATCCCGAATCAGCAAGTAATCGTGCTGCCGAAGGCGATCATCGAAAAGAACCGCGACCCGTCCGGCAAGGATCTCCAGATCACCGACAAGGACGCGATCGGCACCGGGCCGTACAAACTCCAGTCCTGGGTGCCGGACCGCTCCGTCAAAATGGTGCGCTTCGAAGGCTACACCGCGCGGACCGATCCGACGAGCGGCCTGGGCGGTAAGCGCCAGGCAAATGTGGACGCGATCGAGTTCATCCCGGTGCCGGACGACCAGACCCGGCTCAGCGGCCTGATCTCGGGCGAGTACCACGTCGCGTCCACGGTCGCATCGGCGCTCTACGATCAGATCAAGGGCAATAGCGCCCTCGTGCCGTACATTGTCAAGCCGGGGTCGGGGGTGACGGGCGTCTTCAACAAGAAGCAAGGGCCGTTTATCGAGTCCGACGCGGGGAGAAAACTGCGCCAGGCGGTACTCGCCTCGACCGATCCGATCAAGGTGATGGCCGGCACCGTTGACAATCCGCTCTTCTATCGCACGATCCCCGCCCTCGCCGGCCCCGAATGGTCCTTCTGGTACAACGAGGCGGGCAAGGATATCTACGGCAAGCGCGATCTGGCCAAGGCGAAGCAACTGATGGCCGAGGCGGGCTACAAGGGCGAGGAGATCCGCTGGATCACCACGAAAGACTACGATTACATGTACCGCAGCGCCCTCGTCGCCTCCGAGCAGATGAAGGAGGCCGGGTTCAATGTGAAGCTCGTCGTCTCCGACTGGCCAACCGTCGTCTCCAACCGCGGCAAGCCCGAGGTGTATGAGATCTTCACCACCGGCATCGGTTTCACCGGCGATCCGACCGGCACGGCGGCGTTCACGCCGGAGTGGCCCGGTTGGAACACCTCGACGCGCAACGCCGCCAACTATCAGGCGCTGATCAACGAAACGGACCCGAACAAGCGGAAGCAGCTCTTCGTGGAGCAGCAGCAGATCTTCTGGGAGGAAGTGCCCTACATGCAGTTCGGGGAGCAGTTCGGCCTCCGCGCCGCCCGCAAGGAAGTGAAGGGATTCTCGAACGCATCCGAGTTCTTTGTCTGGAATGCGTGGCTAGACCAGTAGAGAGTACTGAATGAGGGGGGACGGGCGTGGGATCGTATCTTCTGCGGCGACTGGTTGGCGTCGTGCCGCTGTTGCTGCTCGTCGCGATCATTGCTTTCACACTGGTGCGGCTGACACCGGGCGATCCGGCGACCGTTGCGGCCGGTGACAACGCCACGCCGGCCGATATCGCGCGCATCCGTGGGGTGATGGGGTTGGACCGCCCGCTGCCGGTGCAGTTCGTCCACTGGATGGACCGCGTCTTCCTCCATGCCGATCTCGGCGAGTCCCTGACGCTGAAGAAGCCGGTGATCGAGGTCATCGCGCAACGAGTCCAGCCGACGGCGCTCCTGACCCTTTTCGGTACGATCGTCTCCGTGGCGCTCGGCATCCCGCTCGGCATCGTGGCGGCGGTCAAGCGGAACTCGCCCATCGACCGCGCGCTGATGTTCGGGGCGATCTTCGGCCTCTCGATCCCGAGCTTCTGGCTCGGGCTGATCCTCGTCCTCATCTTCTCATTGCGATTGCATATCCTGCCGTCGGCCGGCTTCGAGTCGTTGCAAGACGGCGGATTTGCCGCCCTGCGCTATCTCGTCCTGCCGAGCATCGCCATCGGCATTTCCAGCGCCGCGTTCCTTGCGCGGATGGTGCGCTCCAGCATGCTCGATGTCCTGCGGCAGGACTATGTGCGCACCGCCTACGCGAAGGGCATCCCGGCACGCGGCGTGATTTATCGCCACGCGCTCAAGAATGCGATGATTACCCCGCTGACGGTCATCGGCCTCACGGTGGCGAATCTCGCCGGTGGCGCGGTCGTGATCGAGACAGTCTTCAACGTGCCGGGCGCGGGGCGGCTCCTCGTTAATTCGGTCGCGCGGCGGGATTATCCCGTCATGCAGGGGACGATTCTCATCGTCGCCATCCTCTATATCTTCATCAATCTGATCGTGGATATCCTCTACGGCGTCCTCGACCCGCGCGTCAGGTACGACGCATGAGCCAGCCGCTGATCTCCCGACAACCGGCGGTGATCGCACCGGGCGCCGCATCGCGCGCCTTCCCGAAGCGACGGCACTGGCTCTGGGCACTCACCCGGAACCAGACGGCGGTGGTGAGCGGGGTCGTGGTGATCGCGATTGGGATCATCACCCTGCTTTCTCCGGTCATTGCACTGCACGGCCCGCTGCAACTCGATGTGACGCATAAATTGGCCGCACCCACGACCGCCTACCCGATGGGCACGGACCAGTTCGGTCGCGACGTCTCCGCGCGCATCCTCTACGGTGGGCGGCTCTCGATGGTGATCGGGCTGTCCGTCACCATGCTCTCCACGCTGATGGGACTCGTGCTCGGCCTGGCGAGCGGCTATTACCGCCGCCTCGACAACCCGATCATGCGCGTGATGGACGCCCTGATGGCCTTCCCCTCGATCCTCTTCGCGATCGTCATCATGGGCGTGCTCGGGCCGAAGACGATCAATGTCATCGTCGCGCTGACGATTGTCTCCGCGCCGCGCATCGCCCGTGTGGTGCGCGGCGCGGTGCTCGTCGCGCGGGAGGAGGTCTACGTCGAGGCGGCCCGCGCGGCGGGTGCGCGGGACACGCGGATTATCGCGCGGCACGTCCTGCCGAACATTGTCTCGCCGATCATCATGCAGGCATCGTACACCTTCGCCTCCGCCATCCTCGCCGAGGCGGCGCTCTCGTTCATCGGCGTCGGCGCGCCGCCGCAGGTGCCGACGCTCGGCAACATCCTTTCCGAGGGGCGGCTCGTCGTCGTGCAAGCGCCGTGGATCACGATCTTCCCCGGCGTCGCCATTGTTGTAATCGTTCTCGGCGCGAACCTGTTCGGCGACGGCCTGCGCGACGCACTCGATCCCCGCATGCGGGGCGAATAATTGTTGGCCGTAGAAGGGGAAGAGAAATGAACCGCGAAGGCGCGAAGGACGCGAAGGAAACGAGTGAAGAGAGGAAATTCATTTTTTCTTCTCCCGTCTTCGCGTCCTTCGCGCCTTCGCGGTTCAGAACACGGGGGTAGGCGCGGATGATTAGTTACGAAACGCTCGGTATCCCACGGGTGATTAATGCGAGCGGGCGAATGACCGCACTGGGCGGGGTGGCGCTGCACCCGGACGTGATCGCCGCGATGGTCGAGGGTGGGCGCGCGAATGTGAACATGGAGGCATTGAAAGATGTCGCGGGCGAGCGGATCGCGGCATGGTGCGGCGCGGAGGCGGCGATGGTGACGCCGGGGGCATCGGCGGGCAATGTCATCATGACCGCCGCCACCGTCTCCGGGAACGATCCCTACCGCGCCGCGCAACTGCCGAACGCTACATGGCCGAGGCGCGAGATCGTCCTCCAACTCGGACACGCGGTCAGTTACGGCGGGCGTATCACGCAGGACATCCAACATGGCGGTGGCATCCCGGTGCTGGTGGGGACTGCCAACAGCGTGCATGTGTACGACATCGACGGCGCGATCAACGAGCGGACGGCGGCGGTCCTCTTCGTCCAGTCGCATCACGCGGTGCAAAAAGGGATGCTCGACTTGCCGACGGTCATCGCGATCGCCCATGAGAAGGGCGTGCCGGTCCTCCTCGATGCCGCCGCCGAGGAGGATGTTCACAAATACATCGCGATGGGCGCTGATCTCGTCACGTATTCCGGTGGCAAAGCGTTCGAGGGGCCGACGTCTGGATTCATCCTCGGCAGCAAAGAGCGGATCGCCGCCTGCCGGTTGCAGGAGGGCGGGATCGCGCGCCCGATGAAAGTCGGCAAGGAGACGATCCTCGGCCTGCTCGCTGCGATGGAGCGGT
The DNA here is from genome assembly GCA_038232175.1 of Thermomicrobiales bacterium. Taxonomy (GTDB): domain Bacteria; phylum Chloroflexota; class Chloroflexia; order Thermomicrobiales; family JALYUS01; genus JALYUS01. The sequence goes on along the minus strand of JBBSII010000025.1, from coordinate 3,959 downwards.
ACGTCACGAACGACGTAACGGCTGAAAAGGCGCGCCAGATAGGCGTGATCGAGGCGCTGAAGGGCGGTCTCGCTGATCTCCCGCACACGCGGCTGACCATCGAACAGGACGAAGCGGGCCGCGCGATCTGGCGATTGCATCTGACGCTCGACGAAGCGGCGCTCGGCTTCACCGCGACGACGCTGATGAAGGACCTCCAGACGCACGATCCGCCGGTCTTCCCGCGTGGCCACTGGGCGAACACGGGCACGGTCGCCCTCGATCCCCGCCCGATCGCGGACGGCGATGTGCCGGTCATCATCGAGGCGATCCAATCGATATATGCGCGCCACGGCGCAATGAGGGAGGCGTAGCGAATGAGCGACGCACACTATGATCTGATCGTTCGCGGCGCGCGCATCCTCGACCCGGCGCAAGAGATCGACCGCGTCGGGGATATTGCGGTGCACGACGGGAAAATCGTGACGGTGGGCGACCTCGGTGGCGTGACCGCCGACCGCGTGCTCGGAGCGGACGGGTTGATCGCCAGCCCCGGCTGGATCGACGGACACGCACATGTCTTCGGTGGCAGCGTCAGCGGTGTTGACGCGGATCGGGATGCCGGCATCATGACCGGCGTAACGACGGTTGTAGACGCCGGTTCGTGCGGCGCGGGGACGTGGGACGGCTTCCGCGAGTACGTGATCGAGCGCGCGGCGACGCGCGTCCTCGGCTACCTCAATATCTCGCTGATGCCGAGCCGGGGGCCGCGTCACGGCGACTGGGCGAACTTCGACCAAAAAACGACGATCCGCACGGCGGAGCGCGAAGCCGCCGCCGGACGCTGCGTCGGCATCAAGGTGCTGGCGAGCCAGACCCACTGCGGCAACCTGACGATCACCCCCGTCAAACTGGCGCGACAGGCCGCCCGTTTCGCCGGCGTCGGCCTGATGGTGCATATCGGCAACGCGCCGCCGGTGGTCGAGGACGTGCTCGACCTGCTGGGAGAAGGCGATATCGTCACCCACTGCTGGCACGGGAAATATGGCGGCCTTCTCGGCCCGGACAAGAAGCCACTGCCGCAGACGCGCGCGGCGGTCGAACGGGGGGTGAAGTTCGACATCGGGCACGGCTCGGCCAGTTTCTCTTTCGGGACCGCCCGCCGCGCGCTCGATGCGGGTCTGCCTGTGCATGCGATCTCGACAGACATTCACCGGGGCAATGTCACCAGCCCGGTGGTGGATCAGGGAACGACGATGGCGAAGTTCCTCCATCTCGGCTTCAGCCTCCCCGAAGTGATCCGCTTGAGCACCGTTGGCCCCGCGCAACTGATCGGGCGAGAAGACGAATTCGGCACGCTACGCCCCGGCGCTTGTGCGGACATCACGCTTTTCAGCGTCGTGGATGGTGACTTCGCGCTGACCGACAGCGAGAAGCGGACAGAGCGGGCGACGCGCAATTTCGCGGTCACGCACACCGTGCGCGGCGGCACGATCATGAAGGAGCCGAACTATTCCGCGTGACCTTGTCCTCGCCATTGATCTCGGCTCGACGTGGTGCAAAGCGGCGTATCTCGACCGCGACGGCCGGATCGTCGCCGAAGGGCGGGCGTACAACCGGGGTGGGCCGCCGTTTGGCCTCGATGCTGATGCGTTGGCTCGCATCTGGGACGCCTTCTGTCGCGCCGTGCGCGCGGCCAGTAGCGCGGCGCGCGATGCGGGCCATGTCGCCGCCCCCGATGCGCTGGCGCTCTCATGCCGCGGGGTGATCGGCCTCTGGCTGGATGCGGATGGCGAACCAATCGGCGTGCCGCCGGAGACGACCAAGGACGCACCGCGCGATGCGATCGCGGCGGTCTACGCCGATCCCGCGTGGCAGCCGGCGGACCCGTACCTGTTCAGCTACGTCCCGTCGCTGGTTGGCCGCACGCGCTGGCTGCGGCGCTATCACCCCGACCGGTACGACCGGGTGCAACGGGCCGGGGCGCTGCACGATTGGATCGTCTACTGGCTGACCGGACGGTGGGTGACAGACCTGGCGACCGGCCCTGGCCAGTACGACTGGCCGGATGCCGTGATGGCGCTCACAGCCCTTCCCGCGAGCGCTTTCCCGACGATTATGGATTTCTCGGCGGTGGTTGGCACACTGACGGCAGCCGCTGCGGCGGATCTCGATCTGCCGCTGAATACCCGGATTGTCACGGGAGCGCACGACGGCAGCGCGGCGAATCTCGGCGCGGGCGCCTTCAACGTCGGCGACGCCTGCATCACCCTCGGGACGCACTTTGTGCTGCGTGTCGTGACCGGTACACCGCTCGCTGGTTCGTTCGGCTATCTCATCACGCCCGATGCCTGGGCATGGGTGCGCGGCGCGCACGGGCTTTCAGCGCAACTGGACGCAGTGGTCGCCGTGCTCGATGGTGGAAGCCATCCCGTCTCCCCGCAACGTCACATGGCGCTTACATCCCTCGCTGAAGATGCGCCCCTTGGTACGCCCGGCCTGCGTATGCGCGCGCTTCCGCTCGGGCAGGAGGCACGCCAGGCCGAGGTGGCGCGCGCCGCCCTGCGGGCGGGTCACGATCCGGGAATGATCTATCGGGCGACACTCGAAGGGGCAGCACTGGCGGTCCGGGGGCTGCTCGAACAGGCACGGAGCGCCGGGGCGCGACCGACGCGCTTCATCGTCACGGGGGGCGCGACCGCCAACACACTCCTGTTGCGCATCCTGAGTGGCATTTTGGGCGCGCCACTCGCGATCGCGGAGGGTGAGGCGGGCCTGTTCGGGGCGGCGATGTTCGGGGCGATCGGCGCGGGCTGGTACGCGAGCGTTGCGGACGCCGCCACACGTACGATTCCTCCCGCCGGGACCGTCGCCGCGACGCTCGAAGAAAGAGCAATCTACGCCGTCCTCCGATGAAACTGAGGATTGAACTGTGGTACCGGTGAGGGGGACACGAGAAAACATATCCCCCCTAGCCCCCTCTACAGCGCGAGATACCTTGCAGCGAGAACGCATAAAACTCTGCCTACCCAGCGTCCCGGCGTTCTGTCTGACATCCGGACATAAATGGGCGCGAGCGCAAAGAAACATGGTGGTGGCAGGCTAAAGCCCGCCACCACCGGGGAAATCGAGTTATGTCCGGATGTCAGGTTCTGTGCGTTGCCGCTCCGATGCGGGGTGTGCTACACTCCCCGCGCGTCAGGAAAGCGTTGCGGACTGAGGACGAATAAGAAGTTCGAGGTTCAAGAATACCGATAAAAAGCCCGAATCTTCGTTCTTGCTACTCGTTACTCGCTCAATCCTCCCCGAAGGAGTCCCACGGTGCTGGTCGCACGCAACCTCGCACAGGTACAGACGAACAAGCGGACGAGCCGCCTGAAGATTTTCGGCGGGCTGCTCCTTTTCCTCATCGGCGCGCCGATCTCGTTCCTCAACGTCGCGTATCTCCTCGTCGCGTATACGCTCGTGATCATCGGATTCGTGCTCTTCAACTCCGGCTTGCAGGGGCTGGCGAAGTGGGGGCGCAAGGTCCGCAATGACCAGTTGATCGATCAGGAGTTGCGCCGCCTGTCGGATCGGTACACGATCATCCACTACCCACGCATCGGCAGCCGCACGCTCGATCATGTGCTCATCCACGAGACGGGCATCGTCGTCATGACGACCAAGGAAGTAATCGGGCGCGTCGAGGTGCGCGGCACGCGGTACCGCAAGCCCGGCGCGGGGATGCTCGGGCGGTTCATCGGCATGGGCGGGCCGCAACTCGGGACGCCCGGCGTGCAGAACGGGCTGGACCGCAAGACGCTCCTCGAAGCCCTCGCGAAGGAAGCGGGCGCGCGGGAGTGGCCGACCGATGTGCCAGTGGACGGCCTCGTCGTCTTCGTCGCCCCACGCCTCACCCTGAGCGTCGATGAGGAGGCGGATCCGCCCGCCGTGACGTTGGCGAACCTGCTCAGTTGGGTGCAGGCGCACACGCGCGG
>JBBSII010000024.1:0-15133 GCA_038232175.1 Thermomicrobiales bacterium | reverse complement strand
TCTGGGGGATGGGGTACGGCGGCTACCCGATGTATCCCTACTATGGGATGACGGGTGGCGCTCACGGCCAACCGGAAGCGGCCGACAAGCGGTCCGATCAGGGCGGCAAACCGTAAGCGTCGCCCCCCTGTCGGTGGGGTCACGTCCACTCCTCACCGACGGCCATCCCAGACCGAAGCCACGGGGGCGTAACGTCGTCCCCGTCCCCGTTCCCCCGCACAACAGAGGAATTGGGGCATCGCCGGAAACGACACGATGATGGATCCGAAACCCCCGCAGGAGAAAACGACGCGCGAGCATCGCGCCCGCCATCACGGGCAGTTCAGTCGCGTCGCGGATATCGGCGCGAACCTGACGCTCAAACAGGGCGCGCTCTTCATGCTCGTTGACGATGCGGGCGACATCCCGCCGCAAACGATGGGCGACGATGACCACGGCCTCGGCCTCTATTTCCACGACATGCGCCACCTCGATGCCGTGTCGCTCCGCGTCAACGATGCCCGGTTCACGCCGCTGCTCACCACATCCGACCGCGGTCATACCGGCATCATCGAGATGACGAACCCGGAACTCGACGACGGACACGGCGGGACAATTCCGAAGGGGACGATTGGCCTGCGCTCGAAGATGACGCTCAGCGACACCGTCCGTGATGAACTGACGTTGCAGAATTTCGGCACTGAGACGGCGGACCTGACGCTGACCATCGCGTGCGACGCACATTTCGATGACATGTTCACGGTGCGCGGCGTGGAGCCGGGCAAGCGGGGCACGCTCCACGACCCGAAGGTCACGGACGGCACCCTCGTCTTCCAGTACGACGGCGCGGACGATCACCGGCGGACGACGACGCTCTCCTTCGACCCCGCGCCGACGGCGCTCGAAAGCAATCGCGTCACCTATCGCTTCCGGATCGCGCCCGGTGATTCCCGCACGCGCACCGTGACGATTGCCGTGGCGGACCACGCGCAGAGGCAGGGCGACCTCGAAGTCCACCCGCATGCCGATGGTCAAGAGACGGATCAGGCGAATGCGCACGCGGACGCCGGGTCGCTCAACGGCACGGTGCATGTCGAGACGAGCAACGCGCTCTTCAATCGCGTGCTGCGCCGCTCCTTCCTCGATCTGGCGATGCTGGCGATGCGGCAGAAGGGGGACCGATTCTTCGCCGCCGGGGTGCCCTGGTACGTCGCGCTCTTCGGGCGGGATTCGCTGATCACCGCGCTCGAAGTGCTCGCCTACGAACCGGCCATCGCGCGTCACACGCTCGACATCCTCGCCCGCTATCAGGGCACGAAGAGGGATGATTACCAGGACGAAGCGCCGGGCAAGATCCTCCACGAGCTGCGCGTCGGCGAGAAGGCCAATCTCCACGAGGTGCCCTCCACTCCCTATTACGGCACGATTGACGCCACGCCACTCTTTCTCATCCTCTTCGGCGAATACGTGCGATGGACGGGCGATCTCGCCTACTTCAAGACGATGGAGAAGCACATTGAGCGCGCGGTTGAATGGATGGAGAAGTACGGTGACAGCGACGGCGACGGATTCCTCGACTACACGAGCCAGTCCGCCGAGGGGCTGGCGAATCAGGGCTGGAAGGACTCCGGCAATAGCATCGTCAACGCGGACGGCAGCATCGTCACGCCGCCCGTCGCCCTCGCGGAAGTACAGGGGTACGCATACCGCGCCCGTCGCGGACTTGCCACGCTCTATCGCCAACTCGGTGATACCGCCCATGCCGACCGTCATGCACACGCGGCGGAGACGCTCAAGGAACGGTTCAACAAGGAATTCTGGGTGTCGAAACTGCACAACTACGCGCAGGCGCTCCAGAAGGGGGGACGCCCGGCGGTGGTGGACGCCTCGAATCAAGGGCAGGCGCTCTGGGGTGGCATCGTAGACAACGATCGGGCGCCGTGCGTGCGCGACACGCTGACGGACCCGGACAAACTCTTCGCCGGGTGGGGCATCCGCACCCTCTCGCGAGAAGCCGCGGCGTACAACCCCTTCGACTACCAGGTCGGCGCGGTCTGGCCGCACGATAACGCACTGATCGTCGCCGGGTTGCGCGCCTACGGCTTCGACCGCGAGGCGCTCGCGGTCTTCAGCGGCATCTATCAGGCCGCAACCCACTTCGACCGCTACCGCCTGCCGGAGCTCTTCGCTGGCTTCGGGCGGGATCAATACCGCGTCCCCGTGCGCTATCCCGTCGCCTGCAGCCCGCAGGCGTGGGCGGCGGCGAGCATCCCGTACATGCTGCAATCCGTGCTCGGTTTCACGCCGGACGCCGTCGCGGGCGATGTGAAGATCGTCCGTCCCATCCTGCCGGATTGGCTGGATTGGGTCGTCGTCCGCGGTCTCCGGGTCGGGAATGGGCAGGTTGACCTGCGCTACGAGCGGTCCGGCGGGACGACCCTCGTCGCCGTCCTGCACAAAAAGGGCGATCTTCGCGTGGTGATCGACTACTGAGAACGAACCTGGCCCGATCAGCACTCAGTATTTGCAAAGAGGAGCAGTAGTTGATGGGCAACACGACACTACGATGGGGCGCGCTTTGCGGGATCGGGGCGGTCGGTGTCGGTGCCGCGCTTGCGTTGCGGGAACGGCAGGTAACGCACCGGACAGTACCTGAACTTTCCGATGTCGCGCCGCGTGTAGTGATCCTCGGTGCGGGCTTCGGCGGCCTGACGGCGGCGCGCACGCTCGTCGATCGGATGGGAGCGGGTACGGCGGCGATCACGCTCGTCGATCGCAACAACTATCATCTCTTCACCCCTCTCCTCTACCAGATCGCCGCCTGTGGCGTCGACCCATGGGACACCGCGCAGGCGGTGCGGGCGATCCTGCAGGGGGACGGCATCACCTTCCGGGCGCGCATCTCCCTCCCTACCGGCCCGCCACCGCCGCCGATGTCGTGGCACGGCGATTGCTTTATCACCCTCGGCACGGAGATCTATTGTTGGTTCTGTAGGAGGATGCTCGGATGGTACTGGTAGAGTTCGCCAAGATCAACTTCGGCATCGGTTTGCTCGGCTGGATCATCGTCGGCCTGATCGCCGGCTGGCTCGCCCACATGGTGATGGGCTCGGGCGGCGGCGGCCTGGTCCAGGACCTGATCGTCGGCCTGGTGGGCGCTCTGGTCGGCGGCTTCATCATCGGCTTCTTCGTCAACGCGAGTTACGGCCTGATCGGCTCGATCGTCGTCGCCTTCATCGGCGCGCTGATCCTGACCGCGATCGTCCGGGCGATCTCGGGCGGCCGCTCGCCCGTCTAGTACTACAGCCGCACTTCCAGATCCGGGTGCCCATCTCATCAGTACGGACGTGGCATCGAGGCTACTGCATCTGAACAGCGACGCAGTACGGACATTGAAGTGCGGCTGTAGTACTAGCAATCACGGTAAGGCTCGGGTGCCGCTAATGGGAGCATAGTCGGGCGGGGCAGCCCGCGCAATGGAGGATACGGCGATCTCCCGGCATAAAACATGCGCCACGTTCCCCGCTGCCCATCGCAGGCTCGGCATGAGGAGCGCGGATGCAACGCTGGATGTATGTCGGATTGCTCTTCACCCCCGCTGCGGTCATCGCCGCATTGCTGTCATTACCGCAGGGAGCGCTTTTCATCCTTTCCGCAATCGGCGTTATCCCCTATGCGATCCTTATCAGCAAGGCAACGGAGGCGCTCACGGAACATATTGGTGCCGGGGTCGGCGGCTTGCTGAATGCGACGTTCGGGAATGCGGCAGAATTGATTATCACCTGCTTCGCGATCCACCGGGGCTTGTTGACCCTCGTCAAGGCCGCGATTACTGGTTCGATTGTCTGCAATACGTTGCTCATCCTCGGAACGTCGCTGCTCGTTGGGGGCATTCGGCATGGGCGGCAGCAGTACAGCGCGCGGCGGACGAGCATCACTGCCGCGATGATGATTCTCGCGATCGGCGCGCTCTATCTCCCGGCGATTTTCGCGGTGGCGGTGCGCGATCGCACGCGGATCGAGGAACTGAGTTTTTCCGTGGCGGGCGTTGCGCTATTTACCTATATCGCTTTTCTCAGTTACACCCTCTTTCTGCACCGCCCTACGCCCGCGACCCCCGAGGAGCAGACGATGGCAACCGGCAAGGAAGTGAAGGGAGCGGACAAACGAGCCGCGCGGAAAGCCGAAACGCCCGCGACCGACGAGGGAACCTGGAGCATCGGGAAATCTCTGCTCGTACTCGTGGGCGCGGTGATCGGTATCGCGGTCGGGAGCGAAATCTTCGTCGGCGCGATCGGGACCGTAACGAAACAACTGAGGATCAACGAACTCTTCGTCGGGATCATCATCGTCCCGATCATCGGCAACTCCGCCGAGTACGTGACCGGAGTGCAGATGGCCTGGCGAAACCGCCTCGATGTGACGATCCCTGTCACCGCCGGGTCGAGCACGCAGATTGCCCTGTTGGTCGCGCCCGTCCTCGTCTTCCTGAGTTATCCGCTTGGGCACCCGCTGAACCTCGTCTTCACGCCGCTCGAACTCGGTGTGCTGGGTCTCGCGGTCATTGTTTTCGCCCAGATCAGCCGCGACGGCGAGTCGAACTGGCTGGAAGGGGTGCAACTGCTCGCCCTCTACCTGCTCGCCGGGTTCGCCTTCTTCTTCCTGCCGCTGGGGTATGGATAGGGAAGGACTAAGCTCGACTTTCCCCATTTGCATGGAGGAGCCAATCAGGTTCCCCCTTGCCCGATCAGCAGTTCTCGATAGTGCCAAGACTTTTCGCATATCGGCGTCCGGGGGTGATGTGCGAGAAGTCGGACCCGAAAAATGCGGGGGACTGAGGAGGCACGAGAAGCATTGTAGACAGGCAGTTCTCGGTCGGTGATTGCCAGTACCGGGTTGGTACGCGGCTGATCAAATGGGGAAAGTCGAGCTTAGCCACAACTGTCTTCCGGTATTTGTGCAGTGATCGATGGCAAGATAACTCTTCCTTGCGGGTAGCGGCATCGCGGCACTTTCCCTTGCGGAACAGCAACCGCGCCATCCCAAGCCGTTCCTGCAACCGACAAATCTTTGCCACGCCCGATTACACAAATACCGGGCGACTCATACGGCCGAGTCCAGTCCATTGGAAGCGGTATTTCAGATCGCCCGCCCCCCAGCCCATCGGGTTCTCCGGCCAGGGGAGGATGTTGCGCGACTGGTGCGTGCGGTGATCGTACCGCGTGACGAGCCAGTACGAACCGGCGTAGACGATGTTCGGGTCATCGGGCCGGACGGCGATATAGCCGCTCTCGCCGCCGCCGACGGTGTAGCACTCCGCCCAGGTGATCGCGCCATTGTCGGAGCGGCCCGGCGTCGAGATCGTCGTGTTGTCCTGCTGCGCGCCGCCGCTGTACGAGACGCACGCACTGCCGTCGTTCCCTTCGATCATCCGCATGGAGTTGTGCGGGTCGATCCAGATGTCGTGATCGTCGCCGTGCGGCGTCGGGATTTGCTGGAACGAGCGGCCGCTGTCCGTAGATTTCCACAGTTGGACATTCGGCACCCAGAGCGTGTCCGGCTCCGTCGGGTCGGCGATGATATGGGTGTAGTACCACGGCCGCTGCCGCTGGTCGGAACCGTCGCTCATCTTCTCCCATGTCGCGCCGCCGTCCTCGGAGCGGAACAGCCCGCCGCCCTCCGCCTCGATCAGCGCCCAGACGCGGTCGCGCTTGGCGGCGCAGGCGACGCTGATCTTGCCGAGCGTGCCCTGCGGCAAGCCGGGTGCCGTCGTCAGTTCGGCCCACGTCGCGCCGCCATCGGTGGATTTGTACAGGCTGCTGCCCGGCCCGCCGCTGGTCAGGCTGTGCGGCGTCCGGTTCGCCTCCCAGAAAGCGGCGTAGAGGATGCGCGGATTGTGCGGGTCCATCGCCAAATCAATCGCGCCCGCAGTCTCGCTGCGGAACAGCACGCGCTCCCACGTCCCGCCGCCATCCTGCGAGTGATACACGCCACGCTCCGCGTTTGGGCCGTAAACGTGCCCGAAAGCCGCGACGTAGACGCTATCGGGGTTTGTCGGGTGGACACGCACCTTGGCGATGTGCCGTGTCGCTTCGAGGCCGCAGTGCGTCCATGTCGCGCCCGCGTCGGTGGACTTGTAGACGCCGTCCCATGCGCGACATTGCCGCGAATCGTCGTTTCGCCCATGCCGACATAGATGACATTCGGATCGGCCTCGGCAACGGCAATTGCGCCGACCGAGGCGGTGCCAAGGCTTTTTCTCACTCGATAGGTATCGATTTCAACCCACAACGCGCAACCCGCAATCATCCCATGGGTAGATCGCACGTTTCCGTCCCTCGACCGGTACGCACGCATCAGAGGCTCGCGTCCCTTGCTACGGAGAGATCAATGAGCGGAAGCCCGGTCTCCGGATCGCGAGTGCGTCGCAAATGTGTGGGCGATTCCGTGACGGTTACCTCCAGTGTTGGCCAGACGTGCGCTTCGAGGATGTGCCCCCCGTGCGCGGTGCCGTCCGCCTTACCGACGACAACATGCGCATGCACTTTCGGGCCGTTCTCGCCGCGCGTGATGTTGCCGAGCAAGGCGAGTACCTCGACCTGCTCGTGTACGGGGATTTTGGTATAGTCCTTTCGCTCGCGGTCGAAATATCCCAGTATGACGTCGCTAAATGCGCCAATTGCCGTAAATGTGCTGTCGGCAATGTCTTGAGCCTGCGCGAACTCCCGCAACCCGGCGGTGACCTCATCGCCCTTCTCGAACACCAACACGTACGTCTTTTTGCCGCCATCCACGAGTTTAGCTTTCATTGCCCCTCCTCGCGCTCAGTTCGCGCGTTCACTTACGATCAGGTCGCCCACAGTGCGCTGGAAGGGCGAGAGCACATGCGCCCCGTCCGCCCCGAGCGTCACGACATCACAATGCCGGAGGCCGCCGAAGTCCTCGATATAGATCGCGGGTTCGATGTTGAAGGTCATTCCCTCCTGCAACCGGTCATCTGAACAGGGGTGGAGGCGTGGGAAATTGCCGTGATAGATCGCACCATAGCCGACGCCATGCCCCAACTGATGTTTGAACGCCGGCCCGAATCCCGTCTGTTTCAGGTAGTCACGCGCCGCCATATCTACATCGGCGGCGCGGGCGCCGTCCGCGATCGCCCGCAATGCGCGGTCGCGCGCTTCGAAGATTGCCTCGTACATCGTTAACTGATGACTACTCGGTTCGCCCAGCACGTAGGTGCGCGTAAGGTCCGTCCAGAAGCCGTCGACATACGAATTGACATGCACGAGCACGAAGTCGCCGATGTCGATCGTGCGATCCGCAGTGAGGGCATAGGCGCAGTAGGCGTCCGCGGCGCGTGGGCCAGACATGCAAAAGGCGTCCGCCCCCGTCCGATGTACGCCGGGTTCGCTCGCGCCGCTCACCGCGATTTGGTGATGGACGGCCGCGGCGACTTCCGCCTCCGTCACGCCGCGGCGTAGTACGTGAGAGACCACGGCGAAACCGCGCGCCGCGATGGTGCAGGTTCGTTGTACCGCCGCGACTTCCCGCCGCGCGAGCGCCGCGCGTTGTGCCGCGAGGAGCGCCGACGCATCCCAGAAATCCGCATCCGGCAGGACTGGCGCAAAAAGAACAGCGGTACTCGGAACGCTTGAATGGAGTGCGACGTACGGTGCCGGGATCAACTCGGGAGAGCCCTCGAAACCAATCGCCGCGCGGGCGAGACCGAATCGACGGGCAACATCGGCAAGGATGGAGTTGGTAGCCTCCCTGGCATTCCCCATGTGATCGAGGGTCACGGGGGCAAACGTGTGAATATCGTTCCGCTCAACCCAGCCATGCCACGCGAGCGGAAGCTCATCCTCCGGGACAATGAGGGCCAGCGCGCCCTCGCGCGTGAGGATGGCAACTGCCGTACCTAATACGGGCCAGTACCCCGTAAGCATGAGGACATTGTGCGGCAAACGGCAAATGAGCGCACCGAGGTTCGCGTCATGCAATGCCTCGGTAAGCCGCCGGATGCGTTCTTCGTCCCGTTCCATCGCCGTCCCTCCCAGTCCATGATGCCCCGCGCTACCTGAGGCGTGGTACTCCGCGCCCTGCCGTGCCTGCGGGCGCGAGATCGTGCCGGATGGGCGGTCGCGAAACGGTTGCTGGCCGCTTCGCAAGCACATTCGCCCCCTCCGCGATCAGATAATCCGCCGTGCGTGCGGCAAGCGCCTGGATTGTCAGGCCGGGGTTCGCGGAGCCTTGCGTCGGCAGGATGCTCCCGTCGCAGACGAAGAGATTGGGGATGTCGTGCGTGCGGCCAAACTTGTCCACGACCGAGGTGCGCGGATCGTTGCCCATCCGCGCGCCGCCGACGAGGTGCGCGTACCGCGCCTCCTGGACGACTTCCTCCGCGCCCGCCGCCCACATCACCTCCTCGACCTTCTTCCTGGCGAACGCGATCAGCCTTTTGTCGTTGTCGTGCAGGGCAAATGTCACCTTCGCGACGCGCAGGCCGTGCCGGTCCGTGTCGTCCGCCAACTCCACGCGATTCTCTTCCCACGGCAGGATTTCGCCGAGGAGGCCGAGCGCGGCCCAATGGTTGTAGTCCATCATCACGCGGCGCATTCCCCAGCCCCACGCGCCTTTGGCGACCATCATCTGCTTGGCGAAGGAGATCGGCAACGGGCCGACGGTCTGGATAGCGAAGCCGCGCGCGAAGCCGCGCTTCGGATCGGTCTCGTAGAACTCTTCGGTCAGCGCGTGCGCGGGCGGCGCTTTGTACATGCGAATGAGATCGGGGAAGCGCCCGAGGACGACATTACCGGCCTGCACCATCAGATACTTCCCGACCGTACCGCTCGAGTTCGCCAGCCCCTCCTCGAAACCGGGGCAGGCCGAGTTGAGGAGCAGGCGCGGTGTCTCGATCGCGTAGCCGCAGACAATGACGACCTTCGCTTTCTGCTCGTGCTCTCGTCCGTCAGGGTCGAAGTACGTGACGCCGGTAACGTGCCCGTCTTTGCCGAGATTGACGCGCGCCACCATGCAGTTGTCGCGGATCTCCGCGCCGTGGCGGATCGCGTCGGGTACATGGCTAATGAGCGTGCTCTGCTTCGCGCCCACCTTGCACCCCTGGATGCAGAAGCCACGATAGATGCAGTGCGGCCGGTCGCCGTGCGAGCCGGAGGTGATCGCCACCGGGCCGCCCGCCGAGACGCGAATGCCGAGTTTCGTGCAGCCGCGCAGCAGCACATCGCCGACGCCGCCCATCGGGTGCGGGCCGTAGGGGTAGCCATGCGGATCGCCCCACGGGAAATACGCAGGCCCGGCGACGGGCATCTCGCGCTCCAGCATCTCGTAATACGGCTTCAAGTCCCAATAGGAGATCGGCCAATCCGCACCGAGGCCATCCTCCGAATAGACACGAAAGTCCGACGGATGGAAACGTGGCGTGAAGCCAGCCCAGTGAACCGAACCGCCGCCGACGCCCCGACCGCTATTATTCGCGCCGAGCGTGACAGGATTCTCGCCGCCCGTAACGCGCAACTCGTTCCAGTAAAGTTTGTGCGAGCCTGCCTCGTCGCTCACCCAATCACGCTCGGTATCCCAGAATGGCCCGGCCTCGATGCCAACGACGCGGAACCCGGCGCGCGCCAGCCGCTGCACGAGCACGCCACCTGCCGCGCCGACCCCGACGATGCAGTAATCCACCTCGTCGTCCGGCGCGTACTGCCGCATCGGCACGTCTATTACCTCGATCGGTCCGAGCATGTGCAGGTCGGTGTCGTGTCCTTCAAATTTGCCAAAGAGTGGTGTTTTCATCGGTACGTACCTTCCAACAATCTCCAGCAGCAATCGAGAAGGGTGGCAGCAGGCATTCCAGCCTGCCCTTCAGCGCTGGAAGGCAGGCTGGAATGCCTGCTGCCACCAAAAAATACGTGCGCCCACGTCCGCACGTCAATCAGTGCGTCCCTTCTTGTCCGGTCGGCTGGTGGCGGCCGGGGTGGGCGCCGCCGATGGGGCGGTAGGCGTCGGAGAGCGATGCCTTCGGCGCGTCCCAATCGTATCGCTGCTCGTGGACTTCCCACGGCTCCGGCCTGCCATTCGTGAGGCGCATGTAGCCACGCGGGTAGGCGGGGCCGCCAAAGCCGACTTCGTCCCAGGCGAAGGGATGGGCGTAGTAGGCATCCACGACATCGCCCATCAGCAGCATCCAGAAACGGTCGAGCGGGACGCGCTTCCAGATTTCGTCACCGGCAGGCGGGTTCTCATCATGGAGGGTCTGCATGACCTTATCCTGCTCCAGCGGGCCGAGATCAACGAACGAGCGGTGATGCATCTGCTGGGCAACCACCTCGATCCCTTGCAGGCCGAGACGAAACGCCTCACCATCGGGCGGCATGTCCGCGAAACGGTAGCCATCTATCCTGCGGGAGAAGAGCCGGTCATCAATAGTGTTGACGATGGGGATTTTATGCGCCGCATCGCGGTCGTCCTGCGGAATCAGGCGGTCACAGATCGCGGTCATCAGCCGCGCCTCGTCCGCGCTGAAAAAGCGGATCGGTGGCGTGTTCTGAACACGGTCGAACACAACAGTGCGCGTCGCCTCGTCCCAGAACGCCTCCTGGCTTAGTGTGTTGAACTCCGGATAATATCCCGGCGTCGCGCGCGGCAGCATCGGCTGGCCGGTTTTCTTGTCTGTCGGTAAATGGTCTGGAGACACGGCCGCGTTGGGAGGGCGCATGCTATGCGCCCCTACACCGTTCGCGACCTGTCCCTTCCTCATTGCTTCCTGCCCAGAGGGCACCCGCTCATTGCTCATTGCTTTCCCTCCGTAGCAGGCTGGCGAGCAGGCCGAGAAAGCCGCTGGCGGCGAAGAGCAGCGGCGCGAGGATGGGCGGGCCGTAGATGAGATTGTAGAGTGGCAATTTCGCCCCGCCCGGACGGCGGAGAATGCCGCGCGCGTGGAAGAAGAAGCCGACTGAGCCATCGAGTATCGCTGCCACCGACGCGGCGGGCAGGAGTGTGCGGGCGACCTTCGGGCTCTTCACCGCGCCGAGACCGGCGGCGACCATCAGCGGCGTGAGGATGATCGGGCTCCATTGCAGTTTCTTGTACTGAAAGTCGTTCTCGTAGTGTGAGTAGAGCGATTCGAAGCCGCTGCACACCGCCGCGCAGGCCATCGCAGCGGCCATGTGCTTCTGGAACCGCCCCTCGCGGATGTCGTGCTCAAGCATCCGCGTCTCCTTCGTGATGCTATGCGGCAACAGAGTCATCCATGCGGAGCGCGGCGATGCGTTGGCGTCGTGCGCTCCCTGCATATCCGCCACTGCGGGGTCATCCTCCCGGCGCAGGAAGGAGGCGATCAGGCCGAGGTAGCCACTGATCGCGAAGAGTACCGGCGCGAGAATCGGCGGCCCCATGATGATGTTATTGACCGGGAGCCGCCAGCCACCCGGCTTGCGATGGACGCCGCGTACATGAAAGGCGAAGCCGACCAACCCATCCGCAACAGCCAGGGCGGAAACGACTGGCAGCACCGTCCGCGCCGCCTTGCGATTCGATGCACCGGCGACGGCGGCGGCGAACAGCGTCGGGCTGAGGATGACCGGCGAGTACATGACGCGCTGGCTGTAACTGCCCCGGTAATGCTCGTAGGCCACTTCCAGCCCGCTGAGGATGCTCGAAAAGCCGGCGATCAGCGCGAGGCTGCGCTGGAACCGCCCCTCGCGGATATGCTGGAGCAGTAATTTCCCCTCATCTGTCAGTTCGTGTTGCAGCATTGACACCTCGTTCCTCACCCCCCTCCCCCTCTCCATCGCTCCGAGACCGAGGAAAAGATAGTTTCGTACAGAGATGGAGAGGGGGAGGGGAAGGGATTAATCACGAAGAAGGTTGCCGCTCCCCTCTCCATTGCTGACAAGCAATGGAGAGGGGTCGGGGGTGAGGCTCCCTCACTCAATGATGTCGCGGATTTTGTCCTTCATCTTGTCAATCAGACCCTCGTCCGCGCCATTTTTATGGCCACCCGTCACGAAGAGGTCGTCCACTTTGTCGCGGAAGAGCGTCGTGCCGATGCGGACACGGTTCGGCTCGCCGCGCACGAGCGATTCGGCCATCTTCAAGACTTGTTCGGGCTTGACCTTCGCCGGCATCGGCGGCTCATTCGGATCAACGACCGCCTGGATAATTGCCGGGCCGGGATGACGGAGCGCTTCCTCCAACGTCGCGCGGCACTGCTTCGGGTCGGTGATCGTGAAGCCCTTCGCGCCCGCCGCGTCGGCGATCTTCGCGAAGTCCATCGGCTGCAATTCGACACCGTATTCCGGGTTGCCGAGGAAGACCATCTGCTCCCACTTGATCTGCCCGAGCACATTGTTCTTGAAGATGATGATCTTCACCGGCAGGTTGTACTTCACGGCGGTCGCCAGTTCGCCCATCAGCATCGTGAAGCCGCCGTCACCGACGAGCGCGACGCATTGCCGATCCGGGTAAGCGACTTGCGCGGCATTGGCATACGGGAAGCCGGGGGCCATCGTGGCGAGGTTGCCGGAGCAGGAGAACATCTGCCCGCGCTTGATGCGCAGGTAGCGCGCCGCCCAGGTCGTGATCGTGCCACTGTCCGTGCTGATGATCGCATCGTCCGCGAGGAGCCGGTTCAACTCCCACGCGACGACCTGCGGCTTCATCGGCGTATCCGTGCGCTGCCCCCGTTTATCGAGAAGCGCCCACCACTCCTTCATGCCCTTCTGCGCCATTTCGAGGAACGAACGATCCTTCTTGCGCTTGAGGAGCGGGATCAGCGCCTTCAAAACGGTCTTGGAATCTCCCGCGACGCCAATCTCGACCGGGTAGCGCAGGCCGATCCGTTCGGGGTCAATGTCAATCTGCACGCCGCGCGCCGCGCCGGGCTTGGGCAGAAATTCCATGTACGGATAGGACGAGCCGATCATGAAGAGCGTGTCGCACTGCTCCATGATCTCCTCCGACGGCGCGGTGCCCAGGAGTCCAATGCCGCCGGTTGTGTAGGGACTCTCATCCGGCACGGCGGCTTTGCCGAGGAGCGGCTTCGCGATGGGCGCAGCGAGCAGGTCCGCGACCTGTTCCAACTCGTCGGTCGCCTCGAGCGATCCCCGCCCGGCGAGGATCGCCACCTTCTTTCCGCTGTTGAGAATGTCCGCCACCCGCACCAGTTCGTCATGCGTCGGGAGGGCGTGTTCGGGTTGGAAGTTCGTCGAGGTATGCGAGGCGATGTTCGCCTTGGAGCGGCCCGCGTCGTGCTTCACTTCCTGCAAGTCGCTCGGAAAGGTGATATGCGCGACACCGCGCCGACTGAGCGCCGCCCGGCACGCCATATTCGCCAGTTCTTCCGCCTGCGATCCGCTCATTACGCGCTCGTTGTAGACCGATACATCGGAGAAGAGGGCTTCGGTATTGACGTCTTGCTGGTAGAACGTACCGATCAAGTCGTGGTACGTCATACCGGTAATCGCCAGAACCGGCTGGCCGTCCATCTTGGCATCGTAGAGGCCATTGAGGAGGTGAATCGCGCCGGGTCCGGAGGTGGCGATGCAGCAGCCGAGTCGCCCGGTGTATTTCGCGTAGGCGCACGCCATGAAGGCGGCCGCTTCTTCGTGCCGTACCTGAATGAAGCGCACCTTGTTTTGATGGACCCGCAGCGCTTCCATCAGGCCATTGATGCCGTCGCCGGGAAGGCCGAAGATCGTATCAACCCCCCAGCGATGGATCGTCTCGATGAAGACGTCGGCGGCCGTGCCCTCAACCGTCGCCGGCTCTTGTGTTGCTACCGATTGCTCTGCCATCTGTGCATTGTCCCTTCGCTCTACGAACCCGTCACTTGCGCCCGTGCAACATTCATGCCATATCGTGCACCGCCCACCGTTCGGCATCGCGCCGCTTCAATTCCAGCCCCAAGCCGGGGCGCGACGGATCAGGCCGCAGACAGCCATTGACCGGTTCCGGCACACCATCGAAGAGCATGTGCGCGATCCGCACATGATCGTGGAAGTACTCGGCGTGGCGAAATTCGGGTGCCGCGCAGGCGACGTGGGCGTGAATTTCCGGCGCGCAATGCGCCGAGAAGGGGACGGCGAAGGCGTGCGCGATCGCCGCCGCCTGCAACCAACCCGTCACGCCCGCGCAGCGCGTCGCATCCGCCTGCAAAACATCTACCGCCCCCGCCTCGACCATCCGGCGGAAATAGAAGCGGTCGTAGCCGTACTCGCCCGCCGCGATCTCCATACCGGGCGTCTGCGCGCGGATGAACCGCAAGTCGTCCAGATGGTCCGACGAGACCGGCTCCTCGAACCATGACACGTTCTCCTCGGCAAATCGCCTCGCCTGTTGCAGCGCCTCCTTCACGTCGTATGCGCCGTTCGCGTCCACGAATAATTGCGCGCCATCGCCGATTGCCTTGCGGACGGCGCGCACGCGGGCCACATCCGCCTCCGGGTCACGGCCAATCTTCATCTTGACGCGAGGAATGCCCTGCGCGACCCAGCCCGCCAACTGCGCGACGAGTTCCTGTTCGGTGTACGACGTAAATCCGCCGCTGCCGTATATCGGGATAGCGTCGCGGTACGGACCGAGAAGTTTGAAGAGCGGCAACCCAACGGCCCGCGCCTTCAGATCCCAGAGAGCGATGTCCACGGCGGCAATCGCCATCGAGGCGATACCGGGTCGCCCAAGATTGCGGATTGCCCGCACCATCGCGCCCCATGAGCCGCCGACATCCTGCACATCCCGTCCGCAGACGACGGGGGCCAGCGTCTCCTTAATGAGCGTCGCCGTCGCCCCATCCGCGTACGAATAGCCGAGGCCGCGCAGCCCCGTCTCTGTCTCCGGCTCGACAAGCACGAGCGTCGTGCTCGTCCAGTCGTACGTGCCGTCCTGCTCCGGTCGGTCCGTGGGAATGCGATAGACGCTGAGGTGCAACTGGTTAATCTGCATAGCAATCGGCCCCCACGGGCTCTGACCGATGCGCTGTTCTCCCGCTCGCCACGTTCCTCCGAGCACGCAGAGGACGCCCCATTTGCATCATCTGGATCTCCTTATCGGGGCGATTGCGAGTCGCGCCGCAGCTGCTTCTTGTCCGGTTCCGCTGCGGACTTGGGGAGATCACCCAGTTCGCCCGCATCCCCGTAAT